>JALZIX010000365.1 GCA_030860025.1 Actinomycetota bacterium | reverse complement strand
GCGGCCACCACCGGCCACCACGCGTCGGGCCGCCAGAAGCGGTTGATCCGCATCCCGATCACAAAGACGGTGAGATCCCCGGAGTGTTCGTGGGTCCATCGACCGCGCGCGATCGCGGTCACGGCAGCACCGCGGTTGCTTCGATCTCGACCTTGAGCCGCGGATCGGCCAGGGCCGCGACCCCGATCAGGGGTCCGATCAGCCCGCCCTCGGCGTCGATGCCGACCTGCCCCGACACGTGCGCGATGCGCGTACCGGCAGCGACGGTGACCTGGCAATAGCCCGTCGCGGCCGGCAACCCGTCCGGGTTGAGGCGCTCGATCCCTTGCCGAATGGTCTCTGGCATGCTGTCCTCCCAGTAGAAAGTGCGACTTCCTAATAATGGATAGTCGGGCTTCCTAATGTCAAGAGCGGAGGAGCGGTGCGGATCTCGGAGCTTTCGCGGCGTAGCGGCGTACCGGTCGGCACGGTGAAGTACTACCTGCGGGAGGGCCTGCTTCCGCACGGCGTGCCGACATCGGCAACGCAGGCGGAGTATGGCGAGGAGCACGTCTCCCGGCTCGCCCTGATCCGCGCCCTGGTGGGGACCGGCGGTTTGTCCATTGCGAAGACCCGCGAAGTGCTGGCCGCCGTCGACGATCCAGGACTGTCGACACACGACATGATCGGCGCGGCGCACAGCGCGCTGCCCTCGACGGGCGACGGCGAAGCGCCTGACCTCAGCGAGGCGCAGGCGCATCTGCGCCGCTGGGGCTGGCAGGTGCACGACGACTCCCCGCCAGTGGCCGTGCTGGCTCAGGCATTGCAGGCGCTGCGGGCTGCCGGCTTCGAGACGCCGGACGCGATGCTGGACCGCTATGCCCGCGCCGCGCACGAGATCGGAGAGCAAGATGTGGCGGAGGTTCCGATGGGCTCTGCCGCCGAGGCCGTGCGCTACGTAGTGATCGGCACTCTGCTCCTGGAGCCAGTCCTGCTGGCGCTGCGGCGGCTCGCCCAGGAGGACGTCTCCGCCCGCCGCCTATCCACCTGATCCCTCCGGAGTGGACAAAACTTTCCGCCATTATGCGCATAACGGCGATTTGAGACCGGATTCTTGACCGTTATGCGCATAACGGCGATTCAGCGGCTGGAGGACTCGGCGTCGGCGGCGGTCTCGAGCCAGGCTTCTTCCAGCCGGGCCTTCTCGGTCAGCAGTTCCTGGAGTTCGGTTGCGAGAACCGAGACTCGGGCGAAGTCGCTGGCGTGCTCGGTCAGTTCGGCGTGCAGCCGCGTTTCGCCGGCGTCGATTCTCGTCAACTGCCGCTCGATGCGCGCCAACTCCTTGCCTGCCGTACGACGTCCGGCCGGCGGAGTCCTACTGGCGCGCCGCGATCTTTCAGCACTCGACCCCGCAGCACTGCTCCCCGCCGCACCCGACGCGGTCCGCACCCCGCCAGAGCGGTGCGCAAGGTAGTCGTCGACTCCGCCCGTGAGCATTGCGAACGAGCCGTCGCCGGGCAGCGCCCAGATGTCATCGCAGACCCTTTCCAGGAAGTACCGATCGTGCGAGACCACGAACAGCGTTCCGGGCCAGCCGTCGAGGAAGTCCTCCAGCACGGTGAGGGTGTCGATGTCCAGGTCGTTGGTGGGCTCGTCGAGCAGCAGGACGTTTGGCTGATCGAGCAGCACCCGTAAGACCTGAAGCCGCCGCCGCTCCCCACCGGACAGGTCCCGGATCGGGGTGACCAGCCGGTCGCCGACAAAGCCGAACCGCTCCAGCAGCTGACTCCCCCCGAGTTCGCCGCCAGAGGCCACGGCGATCCGGCCGAAGTCCTCGACCAACTGCAGCGGCGTACGCCGAGGGTCGAGTCCGCCGGATCCCTGGGACAGATGACCGACCGCTACGGTGCTACCCCGCTCGACGCGGCCGGAGTCAGGCGGGAGCTCCCCGTCCAGCAGCCGCAGCAAAGTGGTCTTGCCGGCGCCATTCGGCCCGAGGATGCCGATCCGATCCCCGGGCCCGAATCGCGCCGTGACCGCCCCGAGCAGTTCCCGGCCGCCGCGAACGACGGTGACGCTCTCCAGCTCCAGCACCTTCTTGCCCAGCCGGTTGGTGGCCAGCCGCGACAACGCCAACGAGTCGCGGGGCGGGGGTTCGTCGTTGATCAGGGCGGTAGCAGCGTCGATGCGGAACTGCGGCTTGGACGTACGGGCAGGCGGACCGCGGCGCAGCCACGCCAGTTCTTTACGGATCAGCTGCACACGCTTCGCCT
>JALZIX010000100.1 GCA_030860025.1 Actinomycetota bacterium | reverse complement strand
CCGCACGAGATCGCCGGGCTGATGAAGCTTGTCGGCCTGTGACCGACACCGCAGGGAGTGATTCGCGGGTCATCGCCATCGACGGGCCGTCGGGTACCGGGAAGTCGTCGGTCGCCCGGGAGGTGGCGCGCCGCCTGCGCGCTGGTTACCTGGACACCGGTGCGATGTATCGGGCGGTCACCCTCGCCGTCCTGGAAGGCGGCATAGATCCAGCGGACTCCGATGCGGTCGCGGACGCGGCCCAGGATCTGCGGATCGAAGTGGTCACCGATCCCGAGGTCGAGCGCGTGTTAGCCGACGGTAGGGATGTCACTGCTGAGATCCGGTCGCCCCAGGTGACCGCAGCGGTGAGTGCGGTATCCGCTGTCCCCGGGGTGCGGCGTCGGCTGGTCGAGCAACAGCGGCGACTCGCGAAGGATTCGACCGTGGTGGTGGAGGGGCGCGATATCGGCACCGTTGTCTTCCCTGCCGCGCCGCTCAAGATCTACCTGAGCGCCGATCCTGCGGCTCGCGCCGCACGTCGCGCCGAGCAACTTGGCGTCATCGAGCCGGACCGGATCGCTGAGTTGGCCCAGAGCCTGCGGGTCCGGGACGAGCTCGATTCCAGCCGGGCGCTGAGCCCGCTGCGGCCGGCTGAGGACGCGGTCCTGGTCGACAGCACCGATCTGAGCCAGGAAGAGGTCGTCGAGGCGATCCTGTCCGCTGTGCTGGCCCGAGGGCGCTGCGAGTGAAGGACGCGGTGAATCAAACCTATTGGCACAGGGCGTCCTTCACTCGATCCGCGCGAGGGCATTCGTGAGCGAGGACGCGCCGGTCGACGCTCAGGCGGAGTCGAGCGCCGCGTTGCCGACGGTCGCAGTGGTGGGTCGACCGAATGTGGGCAAGTCGACCCTGGTCAACCGGATCCTGGGCCGCCGGGCCGCGGTCGTCCAGGACACACCCGGAGTGACTCGGGACCGGGTGAGCTACCAGGCGCTCTGGTCCGGACGGGAGTTTCTGGTCACCGACACGGGCGGCTGGGAGCCGAAGGCAACCGGGCGGGCCCTGCGGATCGCCGAGCAGGCCGAACGCGCGATGAAGACCTCGGATGTGGTGATCCTGGTGGTGGACACGACGGTCGGTCCCACCGAGACCGATCTGGCTGCTGCCCGGGTCCTCCGGCGCAGTGATCGACCGGTGCTGCTGATCGCCAACAAGGTCGATGACGAGCGGACCGAACCGGGAGTGGGTGAGTTGTGGTCACTGGGTCTGGGCGAGCCGATCCCGGTCAGCGCGCTGCACGGGCGGGGCAGCGGTGACCTCCTCGACCTGATCCTCGAAGCCCTCCCACAGGCGCCACGCGAACGGGACGAGGTCGCCGATCCACGACGGGTGGCCCTGGTCGGCCGGCCCAATGTCGGAAAGTCGAGCCTGCTCAACCGACTGGTGGGGGAGGAGCGGGCGGTCGTCGATTCGGTCGCCGGTACCACCGTGGATCCGGTCGACAGTCTGGTCAAACTCGGCGGCCAGGAGTGGCAGTTCGTCGACACCGCGGGACTGCGCCGGCGGGTGGCCCATGCGAGCGGGACGGAGTACTACGCCTCCTTGCGCACGGAGGCGGCTATCGATGCTGCCGAGGTGGCCCTGGTGCTGATCGACGCCAGTGAGCCGATCACCGAGCAAGACCAGCGAGTGATCGGAGCGGTCGTCGAATCGGGGCGGGCGCTGGTGCTTGCCATGAACAAATGGGATGCCGTCGACGAAGACCGGCGCTACGACCTCGAACGCGAGGTCGACCGTGAGCTCGCCCGCGTCACATGGGCCACTCGGGTGAACCTGTCCGCGCTGACCGGACGGGGCGTCAATCGGATTGCCCCGGCCTTGGAATCAGCCTTGGCTTCGTGGGAGAAGCGCGTCCCCACTGCCACGTTGAACCAGTGGCTCAGAACGACCGTGGATCGCACGCCACCACCGCCACGAGGTGGCAAGGCGCCCAAGATCCGGTACGCGACACAAGCCGATATCCGCCCCCCGAGGTTTCTCATCTTCTCGACCGGCTTTCTCGAAGCCGGCTACCGGCGCTTCCTGGAGCGCAAGCTGCGCGAGGACTTCGGCTTCGAAGGTTCGCCGGTCGAGGTCAGCGTCCGGGTCAAGGCCAAGTCCGAGCGTGGTACCGGTCGTCGAGGCAACTGAGCCGACCACGACAGGTGCGGTAATCTGGTGCCGCTTCGACGACCCCCGGGACACTTCGCTGTCCTCGAGTCGTCGCCGCACGGGACGTGGCGCAGCTTGGTAGCGCACTTGACTGGGGGTCAAGGGGTCGCAGGTTCAAATCCTGTCGTCCCGACAGAGAATGTCCACGTCAGAGCCGGTATCGGCTCGGTGAGCAAGGCTCGGCGCGGTTCCGATGTACCAGTAGATGTAGCAACGCGCCCCGTTCACCACTGGAAAGCTTTCGCCAGACGATCCGCCGCCGCACGTTGCTGCGTCACGCCGACGTGGAGTAGATGTCCGCCGTGATCGAGAACGAGGAGTGCCCGAGTAACTCCTGCTGCACCTTCATGGGAGTACCTGACTCGATCAACGCCGACGCCGCCGAATGGCGCAGGGTGTGTAGCCAGATCCCTGGCAGGCCAGCGCCGTGAGCGATCTTCTCGCACCGGCGTAGGACGTTGCGCGGTTCGAGGTACCCCCCGGTTTCGGTGGCGAACACCGCGCCGAGATCGCGCCAGGCGGGGCCAGCTGCGAGCCGCTCAGCGGCTTGTCTTGCCTTGTGTGCTCTGAGTTCATCGACGACTGGCGCAGGTAGCGGCACGACGCCGTCAGTTGACCGTCATCCTGCGCTTCGCATCAGCGCTTGTCCTGCATGCCCTCCTCGATCCGGCTCCAAGCCCCGTGGGCAAGAGTGATGCGAATGGCACCGTCGTGGATGACAAGCAGGCCAGCGTCATTGAACGTGTACGTCGCCCGATCGCCGGTCTGCATCGGCGCATCTTCTCCGGTCAGGTGAATGACAAATCCCATCCCGCGAGCCTGCCATGAGCCACTCGCCCGAATGGCCGAATCCGGTCGACCCGATGACCCCGCCGGGTGACGCCCGTCCCGACCCGCGCGGTCATCTCGACGATACGGACCCATCCCCCCGGCTCGGCTTTCCACAGTTGATCTACCCGTCTGAGAGGCTGTTTCATTGCTCGTAAGCGGAATGCGCCGTGCTCGGAGTGCGGTGAACCGATATTCGCCGGCCGAGGGTCGCTCCCCGGGAGGTGCGTCGGGGCCTGCCTTGCCGGCGGAAGGTCGCCAAGCGTGTCCGTGTCTGTCGAGACTGCTCGGCGAAGTTTGAGGGGGGTCACGAGCCATGCACCCGAGACCGTGGGCGGTCGTCGGGGGTTAGCCCTTCGCGTAGGAAGCGGCACCCTTGAATTCGAAGCCGACGAACTCCTCGTCGCCCTCGACCCAGGCATCGTGACCGGGTGCGATGCGGTAGGCATCACCCGGCGACAGGCTGAGTTGCGTGCCGTCTTCGTGCTCGACGCCCAAACGACCAGAAGCCACGTACCCGACATGGTCGGTCTGGCAGGACTCGGTGCCGGCAACCGGCTTGATGCACTCCGACCAGCGCCAGCCGGGCTGGAATGTGAATCGCCCTACCTCTGTGTCACCGACGCGAACAACATCCACCCGCGTCTTGTCCGGCGTCCGAGTCTCATCGGGCTCTTCGAAGTTCTTGCTTTCAATCCCTGCCATGTTGGATCACCCTCGAATTGTTGGATTTCCGAGCCTGTTCCTTATAGCACTCCGGGGAGCCGACGGGCTCATTTCTGCTGGCCGTGCCAGCTCGACGGCATGATCATTTGGTGGACAAAGCGGTGAATAGAACGGCCGCATAGGCGAGGTGCCCGTGGAATCACCTCGAAGGGGGGTGGCCCCGCTGGGGGTGTGCGACCCTTGCGAGCGGACGACTGCACGACTTATGAGCGTTCGGGAAGGTGGTTCATGGCCATCCTGAGGCCGGGTGAGGGCGCTCGCGTGACCGCGCTGGGTTCCACCTACACGGTGAAGACCAGCGCCGAGATGACCAAGGGTGCCTACGCTCTTGTCGAAGAAGAGTTCTGGGGTGCTGCAACGCCGCTGCACATTCACACGAATGCCGAAGAGGCCTTCTACGTCGTGTCCGGTCACGCAGCGGTGTGGCTGGACGGGGCCGAGAGCGAGGCAGGCCCGGGCACATTTCTCCTTGTCCCCCGGGGAAGGCCACACGCACTTCGCCGGTTGACCGACGAAGCGGTCCACATGTTGACCCTCATCTCGCCTCCGGGGCTCGAGCGCTTTTTCGAGGCCGTGGTTTCGGAAGGAGAGGAAGCGCTGCTGGCTCAACCGGAACGACTTCTCCAGTTGGCGGCGGCGCATGGCACCGAGATCATCGGCGACTATCCCGCCACGTAACGCCAATGTCGGCTGATGACAGATTGAGGCCTGCCGACCTGGACCCTGATCCGACCTGACGGGCTGCTTGAGTATGTCGAGGCCGACCTGAGTGGACGACGGGCCGGGCTGGTCCTGGTGGACGGTCGTCCTGATCATCAATGATCCGCGCTGGT
>JALZIX010000078.1 GCA_030860025.1 Actinomycetota bacterium | reverse complement strand
TGGGCATGAGCTCAACAGGTGGCACAGACACGGCAACAACGACCGCAGCCCCTCGGCAGCGAATCCACCCGCAGTCTGACGACTGATGGAGCGCCGGCGCCTACCCTCGCGGAGTGCCCGGTCCGACTTTTTTCGAACGCAGTGCCGTGTGGCTGCGCGACCGAGTGCAGGTTGTGGACGCTCTTATGGCCTGCCTGCTGGCGTTCGGCACGGTCATCCTTCCGTACGGGGTGTTTGGCGCGTCCGGGAGTGTGGTCGGTCTCGGACTGACGCTGTCTCTGGCTTGGCGGCGGACGTTTCCCGTGGTCTCCGCGGGCGCTGTGACCTTCTTCGGGTTGCTCGAACTGGTCGTCTCGGAGTCGTTCCTGTTGGCCAACGTCGCTGTGCTGGTGTCCATCTACTCCTTGGCGGCGTACGCACCCCGGTGGGCTGGTCGGGCTGGGCTCGCACTCGGGCTGATCGGCGCCGTCCTAGCCCCCTACCGGTACTACTTCGCCGGGCCGAACTACCCCTACCTGTACTCGCCGTCCGAGCTCGGCTACGGCCTGTCGATTGTGTTCGGAGCGATCGCAGTCACGGTCGTCGCCGCCTGGGCGCTGGGCAGCCTGCGCCGGATCCGCCTGCAACAAGTGGCCGGCCTGGAGGAGCGCGCCAGGCTGATGGGACTCGAGCGCGAGCAGGAACTGCGACTGGCCGCCTCCGCCGAACGCGCCCGGATCGCCCGTGAGATGCACGACGTCGTGGCGCACTCCCTGTCCGTCGTGATCGCCCAGGCGGACGGCGGCAGATACGCCGGCCGCACCGAACCCGAGGCCGCGTTGGGTGCGTTGGAGGCCATCGCCGGTACGGGGCGACAGGCGCTCTCGGACATGCGCGGCCTGCTCGGTGTGCTGCGCGAGGACAACCACACCAACTTCGCCCCGCAACCGGACGCTGGGACGATCCCGGAACTGGTGGCCGACGTGCGGGCCAGCGGACTCGATGTCGATCTGCTCGTCGAAGGGCAGCCGCGCCGCCTGCCGACCGGTCCCGGCCTGGCCGCGTACCGCATCGTGCAGGAGTCACTGACCAACGTGCTCAAACATGCCGGGCCGGCCAGCCGCGCCTGGGTGACGCTGCGCTGGTTCGAGGGCCACCTGGATCTCAGCGTCATCGATGACGGCCGAGGCGCGGCTGCCGCGGTGGCCGACGGTGGGCCCACGGCACAGGTCAACGGTGTCGCGCACGGCCCGGCCGGCGCTGAACAGGGTCATGGGGTCCTCGGCATGTACGAGCGCGCCACCCTCTACGGAGGACAGTTCTTCGCAGCGCCGCGATCCGGCGGCGGCTTCGGGGTGCACGCGTGGATCCCCTACCCGCGCGGAGTGTCCCTGCTGTGAGCAATCCCGCCGGCCAACCAGTCCCTGCGTCGGCGCCCACGATCCGGGTCGGGCTGGTTGACGACCAACAACTTGTACGGGTCGGCTTCCGAATGCTGATCGACTCCCAGCCCGACCTCACCGTCGTCGCCGAAGCCGGGGACGGGGCCGACGCAGTGGACATACTCACCCGTACGCCAGTCGACGTGGTTCTGATGGACATCCGCATGCCGCGGCTGGACGGCATCGAGGCGACGCGGGCGCTGACGTCGTTACCAGACGCGCCACGGATCATCGTCCTGACCACCTTTGACATCGACGAGTACGTGCTTGCCGCCATCGGTGCGGGGGCAAGTGGCTTCCTGCTCAAGGACGCGTTGCCGGAGGAGATGCTCTCCGCCATCCGGACCGTGCACGCAGGGGATGCGGTCATCGCGGCCCGCTCCACGCGACGGCTGTTGCAGCACATCGGACCGCTCCTCCGCGGCAGCCGGCACGAGGGCGACGGACCCGACCTGAGTGCGGTGGGCACCGCCGCAGCGGCCGATCGCGCGGCCGTCGCCGACCTGACGCCGCGAGAGCGAGAGGTACTCGTCCAGATGGCCTACGGGGCCTCGAACAAGGAGATCGCCGCCCAATTCGTCGTGAGCGAGGCCACCGTGAAGACGCACGTCGGTCGGGTGCTGTTCAAGACTGGCTCTCGCGATCGTGTCCAGGCCGTCGTGCTGGCATTCCGGACCGGGCTCGTGCAGCCCGGCGAACTCTTGCGCGACGCCCGTACCTGACCGACGCGACACGACTTGCGCCGCACATGGCGCAGGGTGGGTATCGTCCTGCCTACCGTGTGTGGACTAGTGGCCTTTCTCAGCTCCGAGGGCCAGGCCATCGCCAAGGCCAATGACGTCACCGAGGCACTGCGCACCCTGCATCATCGTGGCCCTGACGACCGGGGCGTCTGGTGTGACACCGACGTCGTACTCGGCTTCAACCGGCTGTCCATCATCGATGTCGACGGCAGTCCACAGCCGATGCCCTACGCCGACGGCCGCTACCGAATCGTCTTCAACGGCGAGATCTACAACTATGTCGAACTTCGGGAGGAGCTGACCCGCGAATTCGGCGCCACCTTCGTGACCGAAGGCGACACCGAGTCGATCCTGGCCGCCTACCACTATCTCGGTGAGGACTGCGTCGACCGCCTGCGCGGGATGTTCGCGTTCGTCATCTGGGACAAGGTGGAGCGAAAGGCCTTCGGCGCCCGCGATCGGTTCGGCATCAAACCGTTGTACATGGCGGAGGGGACCGACGGTGTATACGTCGCCAGCGAGAAGAAGGCGCTGCTGCAGCTCATGGGGCTCGAGTCAGGCGGCGTCGACCACCGAGCCCTGCAGCAGTACCTGACCCTCCAGTACGTCCCGGAACCGGCGTCGATGCACCAAGGCATTCGCCGGCTCGAGAGCGGCAGCTGCTTCACCTTCGTCGATGGAAAGCTGGTGACCCGTCGGTACTTCGACCCCCACTTCCCGGTTCGCCCCGTACCGGCGGACGGTCAGGAGGCGCTCTACCGCCTGATCCGCGAGACGCTCGACGAGTCGGTACGGGTGCACATGCGAGCCGATGTGACTGTCGGTGCATTCCTGTCCGGTGGCATCGACTCGACGGCGATCGCTGCGCTGGCCAAGCAGTACAACTCGAACTTGCTCACGTTCACCGTCGGGTTCGAACGGCATGGGTACTCCGAGGTGGACGTGGCCGTGGAATCAGCCGAGGCCATCGGCGTCAAGCACATCACCCGGGTAGTGACTCACGAGGAGTTCGCCGAAGCCGTACCGGCAATCGTCTGGTATCTCGACGACCCCGTTGCCGACCCGGCTCTGGTCCCGCTGTGGTTCATCGCCCGGGAGGCGCGCAAGCACGTCAAGGTCGTGCTGTCCGGGGAGGGCGCCGACGAGTTGTTCGGCGGCTACAACATCTACCGCGAGCCGTTGTCGCTGGCTGCGTTCGACAAGCTCCCCAAGACGGTGCTGCGCGGGCTTGCACTCCTCTCGGAACGCATCCCGGCTGGGGTACGCGGCAAGGACATGTTGCGGCGGGGATCGATCCCGCTGGAGCAGCGGTACTACGGCAACGCCAGGATCTTCCGCGACGAGGACCTCGGCTTCCTCCGTACCTACGACTCCTCCGTTTCGGTGACCGAGTTGACCGCACCGCTGTATGAGAAGACCCGGGCACGGGGATACGACGACGTGACGGCGATGCAGTACGTCGACCTGTTCACCTGGCTTCGGGGCGACATCTTGGTCAAGGCGGACAAGATGACGATGGCCAATTCGCTTGAACTGCGAGTGCCGTTCCTCGATCCGGAGGTCTTCGCTGTCGCCTCGACTCTGCCGGTGAGTGAGCGCGTCACGCGGCAAACCACGAAACATGCTCTGCGCCAAGCGTTGCGGGGGGTTGTCCCGGCCCACGTTCTCTACCGCCGCAAACTCGGTTTCCCGGTACCGATGCGCGCATGGCTCGCCGACGAACTCTACGAGTGGGCGCGCCTGATCATCACCGAGTCCCAGACGGATGCGACGCTCGATCGGGCCGACGTCCTCGCCATGCTGGAGACACACCGGCGCGGGCCGATCGATTACTCGCGCAAGCTCTGGACCTTGCTGGTCTTCATGATCTGGCACGGCATCTTCGTCGAAGGCCGGATCACCCCGGCCATCACCGAGGTCAACCTTCCGGTGCGGATCTGACCGTCCTGAGTCATCCCCTCGTCGCCCAGTCAGCAGTACGGGGTGTTGCAGAGCTATCGCTGGCGGCTGTCGTCGGGAACCAGGGGCTGAGGGCCGGTCATCACGACCCGCCGGTTGCGCTTGGCCGCATACATCGCCCGGTCCGCCGCACGTAACAGGCTCGATCCGGCCTCAGCAGCCGGCCCGGTGGCCACTCCCAGGCTCACGGTGACGGTCGGACCAACCGCCGCCGCGACAGCGTCGACCATGCGCTCTGCGACTTCACCGGCATCGGCGCGGTCCATCCCCTCCAGGACTGCGACGAACTCGTCACCGCCCAGCCGGGCAACCAGATCACCGGACCGGACCTGGCTACTCAGTGCGTCGGCGATGGCATGCAGAGTCCGATCCCCAGCCTCGTGGCCATGTGCATCGTTGACCTCCTTGAGCCGGTCCACGTCCACGGCGATCAGGGCGACCTGGGCCGAGTCCGACGTCGACTTTCCGAGTTCGGAGATGCGGACATCGAAGGCCC
>JALZIX010000363.1 GCA_030860025.1 Actinomycetota bacterium | reverse complement strand
GCGACGGCGAGTCGGCTACCGGCCGGCGGAACGAGTTGATCATCGCCGGGGGCGTCCTGCTGGGAGCTGTGGTCAGCGCTATGACCGCGCGCAGGGCCATGGGGCGCCTCGATGCGATCAACCAGGACTGGGACGCGAGCTTCCACGCCAATGCGACCCGATTCATCCTCGATACGGGCAACGCGGACCCGGCGGCGCTCGCGGCCCTCTACCCACAGGAGACCTTCTTCTATCCCAACGCCTGGCACGCCCTCGGGGCCATCGTTGGCCGACTGTCCGGCGCTTCGATTCCGGAGTTGCTGGGGTCTTCGAACCTGTTGGTCGGTGGCATCGCGGGTTTGGGTCTCGCCGCGCTGATCCGGGCACATGGTGGCCGGGTCGCCGCAGCAGCCGCCGTCCCGTTGCTGCTGGCCAGCTTTTCGGGGTTCCCGATCGATGTGTTGTGGAGGGGCCCGCTACTCCCCTACGCCGCTGGCATCGCTCTCGTCCCGGCGTTTCTCCTGGCTTTTTCCGACGCCGTGCAGACCAGGCGACCGGCTTTCGTCCTGGTCGCTGCGTTAGGGGCAGCGGGTCTGCTCGGTCTGCAGCCGGCTACCGCACTCACAGCTGCCGTCTTCGCCGTTTTCCTGGTTGTCGCTCGCTGGATCCAGCGACCCGCCAGGATTGGTCGGGATCTGATGGTCGCTGGCGCAGCCAGCCTGCTCACGGCAGTTCTCGCCTTCACCTTCGTGGGCGGTGCGCTCCTGGCACGCAGCGTCGCGGCCGGAGCACCGATCGACTGGCCGGCAGTGGAGACACCCGGGCAGGCCCTGGGCGAGCTGCTGTTGCTCAATCATGCGGCGCCGTTTCCGCAGTACTGGCTTGCCCTACTGGTCCTGGCCGGGCTTGGCGGCCTGGCGCGACTGCGGGGCCTGCGGTGGTTCGTGGGCGGGACCGCTGTCTTCGCGGCCCTGTTCGTGGCGGCTGCCGCCTACGACGCGCCGCTCGTCGAGTCTGTGACGCTTCCGTGGTGGAACGACCGCTATCGCTTTGTGGCGATCGTTACCTTAGGGCTGGCTGTTCTTGCCAGTCATGGTCTTGTGCTGCTGGCGAGCGTTGCAGTCAGGTTGGTAACCCGGATCCCCGCCGTGGCCGCCCGCCCGCGGGGGCTGGTCTTCTCCGTTGCCGTCGTCAGCCTGCTGGCAGTGGTGGGCCTGGGAAGCGGCGGCTTCTACGTTCCGTACAACGCCGAACGCATGAGCGGGGCCTTCGGTCCGAGCGCGTACGTCTCGGAAGCGGAGCGGGAGGCAATGGCCCACCTAGCCGACATCGCAGGAGAGCCCGGAGAGCGGGTCATGAACGACCCTCGAGACGGGTCCGTCTGGATGTACGCCTTGGAAGGCTTGCGGCCGGTGTTCGGGCACGTGATAGATCCCGGAGCCGCCACCGAGGATTTGAGTCAGGATGCGCAGACGCTGCTCGCCTCCTTCAGCTGTCTGGACACCGACGAGGCGGTCCGCGACCTCGTCATCACCCATGACATTGGGTACGTCTTCGTCGGCCCGGGCTTCCTTCGCTTCGAGTTCGACCGGGCACCCGGTCTCAGGAGGCTGGACAGCGCCGACTCCCTGGAACTCATCTACATCGAGGACGGGGTACGGATCTACGAGGTGGATCTGGCGCCCCTGCGTCCGCGCAGTGAGGCCGACCCGGCGTGCGCGGATCGCCCATCCTGAGCCCGGGGGTAGGCCGGCGCCAACAAACCAGGTCCGCTACGGCACCTCCGAGTGACCCACCGTGTAGGCCGCGGAGGTTTGCCCAGGGAGCGCTTCGCCGACATCGGCGCGCGTGCGCAGGACGTAGACCGGCCGACGACGGGCGTCGTCCCCCGATCGCCAGACGTACTCACCGAGCACGCTGAGAAAGCCCAGATTGAGGCCGCCGATCACCAGAATCAGACTCGCCAGCCACCAGAATGCCGCCCCCCCAGCGGGTAGGGGCCAGATCACGATTGCCGCCAGTGCGGCGAACACGCCCAAGACGCACGAGGACAACCCGATGTAGCCGGCCACCCGCACCGGGGCATGACTGAACTCGACAAAGGAATCCACGACCAGCTTGATCTTCTTCGCGTTGGTCCACTTGCTCTTGCCCGCCGGGCGCGGCAGCTGCTCGAAGGTCAGGGTCGTCTGCCGGAATCCCGCCCACGCAATGAGCCCGAAGATGTTGCGGTTGACCTCCGGTAGCGCGTTGATGATGTCCAGTACCGGCCGGGAGACAAGGACGATCGAAGGGCCCTCCTTCGGGTACATGGGAATCGTCGACCACCGATGGAACCACCGCGAAAACGCCCGCGAAAGCGCATGTGCGGCTCCCGTCGGGTCCGATCTCGTCGACCGAACCCCCCACACGACCTCACTGCCCGACCGCCAGTCGTCCAGAAACCTGCCTATGACGTCCAACGGTTCCTGCAGGTCGGCCGATAGCGTCAGCGCTGCATCACCCCGAGCGACGGCGAATCCGGCGGTGATCGCCGCGTGGGACCCGAAGTTGCGGGAAAGCGAGATGACCTGCGTCGTATCCGACCCGGTGGCCGCGCGGAGCAGGGCCGGCACGGTGTCATCGGTGGATCCGTCGTCGACGAGGATGAGTTCGAAGTCGTACTCCTGGTGTGCCGCGCGGATCTGGCGGACCAGATCCACCAGACCGGGCATGTTCTCGGCCTCGTCGTAGGCCGGGACCACCAGGCTGATCAGAGGGCGGGTGGGCACTTGGTCAGTGCCTCGTGCGGACTCCGTCGCCGTCACGGCGCTGCTCGCAGGGCGCGTTCTGCGGCGTCGGCGTCCCCGTACGACGACCCTTGGCTTCCACGACGCCTCCGTACGACAAGCTCGTAGCCGAGGATCGCGATCGCCAGGACCGCGCCCGTGGTGGCCGACACGACAGACAGCGTCCTGCCTGGCGGTGACCAGTCCAGCGTGAGCACACCGGAACTGATGCCCTCCGGGATTACCACGGTCACCAGGCCGGCCGGTCCCTCCTCCACGTCCACTGCCGTGCCGTCGATGGCGGCCGAATACCCCGGCCAGGCCAGCCGGGCGAAGATCAGTTCGTCTCCCGCCTGGGCCGAGTCGAAGCTCACTCTTTCGCCGACCTGTCCCACCATGCTGTCTTGCTCAACGCGGATCTCCCCGTCGACAGCCGAAAGCCGCCCGTCCGGCCACCTCAGCGGGTCCTCCCGGGTGAACACGGTGACGTACTCCGTCCGCTCGTCCTGTTGCCACCCCGGTGGTGGGTCGGTGCGGTCGTCGACGAATCCGTTCTGGACGACCACAGTCTCAACGCGCAACAGATCCGCCAGGATCTCGCGTGCACCCGGCGGCTCGCGCCACAGCGCCTCCCACGCCTCCGGGCAGGTGGAGCCCTCGTACCTGATGCACAGCTCCCGGTCGATGGCGGTGAAACCGACGCCGCTGTATGCGGTGAGGGACTCCACGCCGGCCACGGCATACATCGAACCGAAGAGCAAATCCTGGTAGGCGCCGTCGGGGCGACGGTCGGACTCAAGAGTCTGGCCATCCGCGATCTGGACGGTCATGCCCTGATAGCGATCCTCGAAGCGGTCCTGAAGCACTGCCTCACTGCGGGGGAAGTTGTAGTTCAGCACACTGTTGTTGCCTGGCATGCGGTCCAACTGAAGGGTCAGGACGACCAAGCTGCCCAGCAACAGGGCCAGACCGCCTGCCCTCGACCCGGTGCGCCCGATCCGCAGGTAGGCCGCAAGCAGCGCGATGACCAGCAACGAACCTGCTATGTGCCAGTTGCGGTGGTCGGGGTAGTCCGACCACGCCAGCCATCCGCCGAACAGGACGATGGCCACGCTCAGACTCGCTCGAACTCTGACGTGCGACCGGTCCAGACCTCGGCTGAGGAGCAGTGCAAACAGCACCCCGAGGGCCAGGTAGAGGTAGGGCAGGAGACGGATCGGCCAACGGAAGAACCAGATCTGCGAGGGGCCGAGCACCAGCATGAGATAGATGCCGCCGAAGGCGTAGATGGCGGTAAGGCGGCGTCCGGCGGCACGTAGCGTCGACCAGCGCAGCCACGGAAGTAGCGGTAGGACGAACCAGGCCAGGTAGAGGGCCGGGAAGGTGAGGAAGGGCGTCCCGAAGCCGGTCACATAAGGCGTGAAGGACGGCGTGCTCATGCCAAGCAGATCCGACAGACCCGGTGAGAGGACCTCGTTGTTGAGTGTCCGGGAATCGGCGCGATAGCTGACCGACGCCGAAAGTACGAACGGAAGGTAGGTGGCCACCGACAGGAGGAGGAACGACACGCCGGCGACGGCCAATCCGATGATGCGTCGAGCACGCCGCATCGCGAGTGCCTCCACACCTACGGCGGCCATGGCCAGTCCGGCCGAGACAAGACCGTAGGGATTTCCTGCCGATGCGCAGAGATAGCCGGCGACAACCACCCAGACGAGGGATCCGCGCCCGTACAGGGCACGTCGGGCGGTCAACCACACCCAGGGGGTCAGCGCCGTGACGACCAGTGCGGTGACCCATGCCGCACCGTCCATCCACAGCGTGAACCCCGAGAGGGGCAGGGCGGCGCCGATCACGGCCGCTGGCCACTTCGTGGACCCATAGTCCCGGCACAACAGATACGCCCCGACGGCCATCAGCAGGAAGAAGGGCACCTTGATGATCATGGCCACAAGCGCGAGGTCGTCGAACGGCCCGGTCAGCAGGTAAAGGATCAGCAGCAGCGGGTTGTACATCCCGAACGCAGCCTCGGCGGCGAAGTCCCCACCGCGCCAGAGCTCGAGGTTGAGCAGTGGAAGCCGCCCGTCGAGCAGCGCTTGCCCAGTGACCCGCCACGCCGGCAACGAGGCGCCGGCGGTGTCGTCCCAGTAATAGAAGATCGGATTGCGGATCACCGGGAGGACGAGCCCGACCAGGACCGTCCCGATCATGGCCAGTGGAGCGTCGAGGCCGGCGAGTCGGGCGCGACTGGCAGCAGGTCTCGGCTCCCTCGCCACGTCGTCGGTGTCCTCGTTCTCGACGACCGTCGCGGTCGGCGGGCTCACAGCTGCATCGGGACAGGCTCTCGACCGACCGGTGCGCCGGCCGCCGAATCCGTGCCTGTCAGCCGAGCCGAGACAACCGCCACGCTAGCGGCCAACACGTCAGCGACGGTGAGGATCAGACGGGATGCCAGCGCCACGCCAAGAGCGGCCCCCAGGCCGGCGAACGGCGCGAGCAGGGCTACCAGCACTGCCTCTCGCACGCCAAGTCCGGATGGCGATGCGACTGCCAGCAAACCAGCGGTCATGCCGAGCGCGAAGGCGCCGATCGCCTCGGCCAGGTTTGGGGCACCGGCCCCTTCCAATCCGGAGCTGAGAACCCAGAAATGCACGCCGAAGAGGACCCAGGCCACCAGGGACCAACCGAAGATCCGCGACAGCCCCCGATAGGTCAACCCGTGCCCGAGACCTTCACGACGAAGAAGTCGCAGGAAGAGGTTCACCAAGCGACTCAGCACAGGCGGCATCGCGCAGACGACGGCCACTGGGATCAGGGCCAGAACTCCCCACACCGCAGCACCGCCGACCTCCCGCAAAGCGGGAAGACCCATCAGCCCGAGGACCAGAGCAGCCGTGGTCGCAATTCCGACCAGGATCAGGGAGGCGGCGAAGGCGCGTGCGCGGGGGATCCCGGCCCGCCGCGCCAGCTCCATCTGAAGGACGAACGCCCAGATGCTGCCGGGCAGGTACTTGCCGAGCTGGCCGACCAGCGTGATCCGGCCGGCATCGATGACCGGAACTCGATGGTCGAGTTCCCGCAGCACAGCATGCCAAGCCATGACGTTCGCGGTCATCGCGGTGAGCGCGGCGGCGACGGACAGGGCAATTGCCCACGGGTTGAGTGCCAACCATGTGTCGCGTACGTCCGGCCAGAGTGTGTAGATCGCATAGGTGATGGAACCGGCGATCGCGAGGAACACCAGGATCCGGGCGACCCTGACAAGCACGGCCAGGCGGGATGCCCAGCTTGCCTTGAGGTGGCTCGAACCGTCGGCTACGGAGCTCTCGGCAACCATCCGCCCCCCTCCGATGCCGCGGTCTCTGGAGTCAAGCGCGCCGTCCTCATGACCTGCCGAGGTTAACAGCCGTCCCGGGTCGCAGCCCGCAACCCGAAACTCGCCGACCCGAGCCTCAAATGGTCCGTGACGACGACGGATCGGGAGAAAACAACGCAGCCATGGACGGCGGCGGTGCCCAGTCGTCCGGAACCCCGCCATGGCGGCTATAAGTCTCCTGCATCAGTTCCACATCGCTGGAAGCAAAACCGGCACGCTGCATTCCGACCCGATTCGCGCCACGGATCCTTGCCGGGTTCCCGTAGGCCATGGCGAAGGGCGGCAGGTCCCGGGTGACCACGGCGCCCATACCGACCATGGTTCCGGCGCCGATTCGGCGGCGTTGGTGCACGGTGGCCCCCAGGCCCAGGTTGGCTCCGGCCCCGACCGTGACGTGCCCGCCGAGACCGGCGCCGGCGGCCATGGTCACTGTGTCCCCGATCCGGCCGTCATGCCCGACGTAAACCTTGTTCATCAGGAAACAGTCATCACCGACGGTGGTCGGGGCCTGCGACCCGGCGGAAACCGTCGTGTACTCGCGCAGGGTGGTCCGATCACCTATCGAGACCCCGTAACCCTCATCCACATCGTCCCAGCCGGCCGGATGGGCATGCCCCCGGATCTCCGGCGGGGTGCCGATGACCACGTGTGGGCCGACCCAGTTGTCATCACCCATCCGGCAGCCGATGAGGACGACGAAGGGCCCGATGATATTGCCGTCTCCCAGCTGCACATGCGGCCCGATGACTGCCGTGGGGTGGATTCGATTGCCCATGGGGTTGGACGCTACGGGTCGGCGTACGCGGTACCGCCGAGGACAGGCCCATTACGGTGTTCCCGTCGCACCCCACCGTTGTGCAGGGAGTCGTCACTCGTGATCCCGATTAGCGTCGTCGACGTTCGCGATGCCGAACCGCTAGTAGTGGAAGTGCTTCGCTCCGGGATGATCGCCCAGGGCCCGATGGTCGCCCGGCTTGAGCGGAGCATCGGGGAGCTGATCGGCGTAGGGCACGTGGTCGCGGTCAACAACGGGACGACGGCATTGGTGGCTGCTCTTCAGGCTCTGGACCTGCAACCGGGTGACGAGGTGATCACGTCTCCGTTCACCTTCGTGGCCACCCTGAACGCGATCCTGGACGCAGGGGCGACAGTCCGCTTCGCGGACATCACCGAGGTTGACTTCGCAGTTGACCCCGCCGCGGTTGAGGCGGCGGTCGGGCCGCGCAGCGCGGTGCTCATGCCGGTCCATCTGTACGGCCAGACCGCCGATATGGAGCGCCTGCTGCCCATCGTCGCGGGCAATGGGCTGCGTCTCATCGAAGACGCCGCCCAGGCACTTGGCGCCAGCCAGGGTGGCCGGTTGGCTGGTTCGTTCGGGATCGGCGCGTTCTCCTTCTACGCGACAAAGAACGTGACAAGCGGCGAGGGCGGTGTGATCACCACCGACGACGACGCGCTGGCCGACCGGTTGCGGGTGATGCGCAATCAGGGCATGCGGGACCGCTATCAGTACGAGATGGTTGGGCACAACTACCGATTGACTGATCTGCAGGCTGCGTTGGCGATCCCCCAGGTCGAGCGCTACCAGGACATCGTCACCTGCCGACAGGACAATGCAGCGGCCCTGTCAGCCGGGCTCGCCGACATCAACGGCCTGCGCCTTCCCGCCGAAGTCCCGGGCCGGCGTCATGTCTGGCATCAGTACACGATTCTGGTGCAGCCCGACTTCGCTTTGAGTCGGGATGACATCGTGGCCGCACTCCTCGCCTGCGGCGTGGGTGCCGGCGTCTATTACCCGCGGCCGGTCTACGACTACGAGTGCTACCGCAACCATCCGATGGTCACGCTCGACGCGATGCCGGTCGCTGAGTCGGTGGCTTCCCGATGCCTGTCGCTCCCCGTCCACCAACACCTGTCGCCGGCGGATCTGGAGCAGATCGTCGATGCGATGCATGCGGTGACGACTCGATGAGCCGTGCCCGGCTGAGGCTGGCTGTCGTGGGCACCGGCTCGATGGGCTCGCTGCACGCTCGGGTGATCAATGCCTCCGAGAGGGCCACGTTGGAAGTGGTCGTCGAACCACGCAAGGAGGCCGGACAACCGGTCGCTGAGCGCTTCGGTGCCCGCTGGGCGCCAGACCTTGACGGGCTGGGTTCCGTCGACAGCGTCATCGTGGCAGCCGCCACCGATGCGCACCCAGCGTTGGCGCTGGCGATCATCGAAGCCGGGTACCCCCTGCTGATCGAGAAGCCGATCGCGGACACTCTCGCCGCAGCCGAGCGGATCATCCAGGCCTCCATCGCTGCGGGAACACCGCTGATGTGCGGACTACTGGAGCGCTACAACGGCGCGGTGGTCACGGCGCTGGCCGCGACGCGCGATCCACTGCACGTTGCTGCCATGCGGCACTCGCCCTATGCGCCGCGGATCAATACCGGCGTGGCCTGGGACCTCTTGGTCCACGACGTCGACATCAGCCTGCGGGTGATGGGCGCCGAGCCCAGTGACGTCCAGGGTCGGTTGGGCTACTTCCATCCCGAGTCCGCTGCTGGAGCCGAGGACATGGCCGAATGCCTCCTCTCCTTCCCTAACCGCTCGATGGCGGCGATCTCGGCTTCCCGCCTAGGGCAACACAAGGTCCGTTCGTTGACCATTACCGAATTGAACCGCCAAATCGCGGTGGACCTGCTCCGCCAGAGTGTCACCATTTATCGGCACGTTCCCACCGACGCGGAGCCCGAGGACGGCCTGGGGTATCGGCAGCAGACCATCATCGACATCCCCACCCTGATCTCGACTCGGGAGCCGCTGGCCGTGCAGTTGGACCGATTCATCGACGTGCAGGCGGGGCACCTGGACATGGATCATGAGCGCGCCAGTTTCCTGCCTGTGCACCGCGTCATCGAGACGATGGTGGCGCCTTGGCGGAGAACGAAAGCCCCGTTACCGCCCGCGGCTGCGCTGGTTCATGTAGACGCCGGCGAAGACCAGAACGCCGAGCCCAGCAGCGAATGACACCTTCCCGATCGGCGTTCGCACCGTGTTGACCACGTAGAAGCTGAGAAGCAGCACGACAGCGAAGGTGACGACGGCAGCGAGCAGCGGGACTGCCCAGCCGGGCCGTCCCGTACGTTCACGGTTGGGGCCGCTCATCTCACTCGGTCTCCTGAACTCGGGTCAGCAGGGAGTCTTTCGAAGCTCACATTGCCACCGTCGACAACCACCTTGGCCACTGCCCGGGCCGGAACCCCCGCGACCACCGTGCGGGCCGGGACGTCGCTGGTCACGACGGCACCAGCGGCCACGACTGAACCGTCACCGATTTTCACTCCCATGTTGATGATCGAGCCAGCGCCGAGGAAGACATGATCACCGATCGAGACCGCCGATCGCTCGACCTGGTCGAAGGCTCGGCCGGACACACACCGTTTTACTGTGGAGTGGGTATAGATGTGCACACCTGACGACACATCACAGCCACGCCCGATCGTGAGGCCTCCGGACCCATCCACGACGGTGAAGGCACCGATCCAGGTGCCCTCGCCGATGACCGGGTCGCCGATCAGCCAGGCATGCGGGTTGAACCGGTTGGGCGGCAGGTCCGGTGGCCGCCCGACGATCGGGACTTCGCGCTCGCTCACGCTAGACGATCTCGGAATCGACGAGTTCCTTCATTCCGGTTTCGACGTCGATCGTCGGGGCCCAGCCCAACACCTGTCGGGCCCGCGTGATGTCGGCAGCCCGACGGGCTACCAGGACCTCGCGGGGGTTGAACTGGGGCTCCACGTCCATGCCGACCGCCGCGATCAGGATGCGGGCAAGGTCGGCTACCGACGTGTCAATGCCGGTGCCGATGTTGATCGCGATGTTCGCGCGCTCGTCGGGTGCGTCCAGAGACATGATCACCGAGCGGGCGATGTCGTGAACGTGGATGAAGTCCATCGACTGCTCGCCGTTCCCGTCGATGACGGGTGCCTCCCCGGCCCGCAGACGCTTGACGAAGTGGTTTATCACTGACGTGTAGTAGGCCGTCGGCTTCTGGCCGGGGCCATACACGTTGAAAAACCGTAAGCCGATCCAGGAGAACGACGACCGACGCCGATAGAAATCGGCCAGGTGCTCGCCGGCGAGCTTCGAGATGCAATACGGCGTCAACGGCCTGAGTCGGTCGTCCTCGAGCATCGGGAGGCTTTCGGGGTCGCCGTAAACCGAGGCGCTCGAGGCATAGACGACCCGGCGTACGCCATGGGCTGCGGCGGCGGCGAACACGTTGTTGCTGCCCACCATGTTCACGTCGATGCTCTCGTGAGGATCGGCCTGGCTCTTGTTGATCGACACCGCAGCGAGGTGGATCACGTCCTGGCAACCCTGCATGGCAGCGTGCACCGCCCCGCCGTAGCGAACGTCCTGGTCGATCAACTCGACGTCTCCGGTGGCCAGAAACGGTGCGAGATCTTCACGCGCACCGCGAAACATGTTGTCGAACACGCGCACCTTGTGGCCGCGGTCCAGCAGCATGGGCAGCACGTGAAGCCCGATGAAGCCGGCGCCGCCGGTGACGAAGACGGTCGAAGGCATTGGGAATCTCCTTGCTGTGGTTGCGGTGCTCGGCGACTGCAGACCCGGCGCGTCTGGCCGGGTCAGGCGGTGTTGGTGATGACTTCACGGACCGAGGTCGCCACCCGATCGATCTCTTCCTCGGACAGGTTGGCATGCATGGGAATGGCCAGTGAGCGCCGGAACAGATCCGCGGAGACCGGACAGACTGCGGCGTCGGTGTAGACCGGCTGAAGATGCGATGCGTAGGTCCCGAAGTTGCACTGGATTCCCCTGGCCCGAAGTTCAGTGGCAATCATTCCGCGGTCGAGTCCGGCGTCCAGGGTCAAGGCATAGGTCTGCCAGGCATGGGTCCGGTCCGGGGCGGTGATCGGCAGCTCGACCAGTTCGAAGTCGCCCAACAGTTCCAGATACCGCTGGGCGACCGCCTGCCGCGCGGCAAGAAGTGTCGGAAGCCGCTCCAGCTGCGCCAGCATGATCGCGGCGGCGATGTCGGAGAGCTTGTAGTTGTAGCCGAGTTCGTCGAACTCCGGGACGGGCAGACCACTGCTTCCCGCACGGGACAGTGCCGATTCGATCCCGAAGTTGTGGGTCTTGCGCGCTTGGGCCGCGATGTCGTCCCGGGCGGTCGTGAGGGCTCCGCCCTCTCCAGCAGTGATGCCCTTGCGGCCATGGAACGAGAAACAGGCGACGTCGCCGAAGCTCCCGGCGGGGCGCTGGCGATAGGTCGCGCCGGCCGCGCACGCAGCGTCCTCCACCATCCAGAGCCCGTGGCGGTCGGCAAGTGCCTGCAGGTCGTCGTAGTCGGCACATTGACCGAGGGTGTCCACTGCGATGATCCCGACGGTGCGATCTGTCACCGCGGCCTCGGCGGCGGCAGGGTCGATTGTCCAGGTGTCGGGCCGCACGTCTGCGAAGACAGGGGTTGCACCGCTGTAGAGGACAGCGTGGCCGGTGGCGGGAAAGGTGTAGTCGGCGACGATCACCTCGTCCCCTGGAGCCAAACCCAGCGCTGCGGTGGCCAGGTGTAGGGCAGCCGTGCAGTTGTTCACCGCCAGCGCGTGAGCGGTGCCGGCCACGGCGGCAAAGCGCTCTTCGAATCTGGCGCCCGTCGGGCCTTGACCGGCCACCCATCCAGAGCCGAACACCTCTTGGACGGCGCGCAGCTCGGACTCGCCGAATGTCGGCTGCCCGAGGGCGACCATCTGCGTGTCCACTGACATCGACTCTGCGGTTTTCCTTCCACTGTGGCCCGGCCGGGTTTGGCGAACCGGATCCTCGTGGATCCTACGGGAGCGGCTAGGGTGCTCAGGTTCACCGCGGCGGTGCCGCGGCTCGATCCGGTCAACCCTCTAGGTTCGGAGCTCGTCGTTGTCGCGGTACGTGATCATCGGTGGCGGCATTCTCGGTTTATCCACTGCGCACCGCCTGCTCACCGAGCGTCCGGGAAGCAAGATCGTGCTCCTCGAGAAGGAAAACCGTTGGGCAGCACATCAGACCGGGCACAACAGTGGGGTTGTCCACGCCGGCGTCTATTATCCGCCGGGCAGCATGAAAGCTCGGCTGTCAAGTGCCGGTAACGGGTCCATGGTCGCCTTCGCCCGTGATCACGGGATCGCAGTCGAGATCTGCGGAAAGCTCATCGTCGCGACCGCCGAGGCTGAACTTCCGGCTCTGCGTGCCTTGTACGACAGAGCCCGGCACAACGGATTGCCGGTCGCCATGATGAGCGCCGCGCAGGCCCGAGAGCTCGAGCCGGAGGTGGCGGCCGTTGCCGGCGTTCACTCCCCTACGACAGGCATCATCGATTACGCGGAGGTCTGTCGGGTGTTGGCCGGTTTACTCGAGCGGCAGGGCGGCGATCTGCGTCTGGGTGAGCGGGTCCTTGGCATCCGGGTGGACTCCGACGAAGTCGTGGTCATGACCGCCCGGGGAGAGCTCCACGCCGACCATCTGGTCAACTGCGCGGGACTGCACAGCGACCGGGTCGCCCGGATGGCCGGCCTGAAGCCGCGCACGAGGATCGTGCCCTTCCGAGGGGAGTACTACGAACTCAGAGCCGAGCGCAGCCACCTGGTCCGCGGGCTGATCTATCCGGTACCCGATCCCTCCTTCCCCTTCCTCGGCGTCCATCTCACCCGCGGCGTCCATGGTTCGGTACACGCCGGGCCCAACGCAGTACTTGCGCTGTCCCGGGAGGGCTACGACTGGAAGACCGTGCGGGTCAACGACCTGGCCGAGACGCTGTGCTTTCCCGGATTCTGGCGACTTGCCCGCCGGCACTACCGGACCGGGATCGCCGAGATGCGACGGTCGGTTTCCACCAAACAGTTCGCCGCGAGTCTCGCGCGTCTCGTGCCGGCGATCACCCCGGATGACCTGCTGGCGAGCCAGGCGGGGGTGCGCGCTCAGGCCCTCACCCCAGCGGGACGCCTGGTCGACGACTTCCTCGTGTTGCGCCGTCATCGCCAGGTCCACGTCCTCAATGCCCCCTCCCCCGCGGCAACGGCTGCACTGGAGATCGCCAAGCACATTGTCGCCAGCCTCGACTAGAGGATACCCAAGGGAACTCACGTGCCTGTTCGGCCCGTGGTACATCTGAGCAGGGATTTGCGAGCGGCCTCCCGGACCCCGCCGCCAACCTTACCTAGACTGAGACTCCCCTCGTCTGGAGCCCTTCTTCCTGTGCCGCTGGCCCTGAACCATGTCGTTCTCCTCGTCTTGTTCGCTGCGGTCCTGATGCTGCCCGGACTCGCACTGGGCATGGCCGCGGCGCTCAACCGCTGGACGTCGGTCGCTTGCGCACCCGTTGTGTCGTACGGACTGATCACGATCACCGGGGAGATCTGCTCGTTGCTGGGGATCGGCTTCGGGTTGTTGCCGTTGATCGGCACGACCGGTGTGGTCTGTTTCCTCGTTCTGGCTGCCCGCCGACTTGGTGCCCGGCGGCCGGTGGCCCAGTCCAGCGGTCCGGCCGAACCCGATGGCCAACGCCTCGCTTCCCGACCGGGTCGCGGGCGAACCAACGACCTGTGGATCACAGCCGGGGTTGTTGTCGGTACCGCACTCGGTGCGGCCACCGTGCTCATCGCGATGGGCTCCTTGGAAGCCGTGACGCAGGGCACCGACTCAATCTGGCATGTCAACCTGATCCGATTCGTGATGGAGTCCGCCGACGCATCGCCGACCGCAGTGGCCGAGGTTCGCGGATTCGATCAGGCCTTTTACCCCAACGCCTATCACCTGAGTGTGGCGCTGGTCGGGATGGTCGGCGACTCGTCGCTGATGGCGCTCACCGGCGCCCACCTCATGCTCGTGGCAGGCGTGGCCGGCCTGGGACTGGCCGGGTTGTTGCGCTGGTTCACGCGCCGAACCGCCATCGCCGCAGCCGTTCCGGTCGTCACTGCGATGTTCTACCTGTTCCCCTATTACCTGATGGCATGGGGGCCGCTGTGGCCGTTCCTGACCGGCATCGCGCTCGTCCCTGGCTTCCTCCTCCTCCTGTCCGAGGCCCTCGAGCGCGGCCATCGTGCAATAGCCGTCCTGGTGGTCACCGGGATGGCCGCAGCAGGACTGCTCGCAGTGCACACCAGCGCCGCCATCACTGCGGCCATCTTCGGCCTCTTCCTCCTAGCGGCGCGCTGGGTCAAGGCTCGATCTGTTCCGAGCCCGGACCTGCTGGTCGTGGCTGGGGTCGCCCTCACCGCGGCCCTGGCGGCACCGGTCTATCTCGCCGCCACGGTGGGCGTGGCCCGGCTCGTGCCCGAGGCAAATGTGGACTGGCCAGTCGTCGGACCGCCTGGTGCGACGCTCGGCAACCTGCTGTTCCTCAACACCGGCTATCTCTACCCGCCTTACTGGTTGGTGGCGCTGATCGTGGTGGGCGTCCTGGGCTGGCGACGGCTGCGATCGATGGCCTGGTGGTTTGCGGCATCGGGTGTCTTCCTAGCGCTCTACGTCGCCGCTGCCTCCTACAACTCGCCACTCACCGAGGCCGTGACGATCCTGTGGTGGAATGACTACCTTCGCCTCGGCGCGATCGTGTGCCTGGCATTGATCGTGCTGGCCGCCTGCGGCCTCGTCACCCTCGTCGACACCGTCATCGCCGCGGCCAGACGCCGAGTCCCGCAAGCGGCCGAGCTTGGGCATCGGCGACTGTGGACAGTGACTGGGCTGTTCGTGGCGCTGTGCTTCGGCATCTTGACCAACGGCCTGTACCTGTCGGTAAACGCGGCCAACCTCAACACGATCTATCAGGACGGCGAGCTCATCTCGGCCGACGAGCAGGAGGCGATGTACGCCTTGGCGGACATGGTGGGACCGCAGGATCGGGTGATGAACGACCCGAACGACGGCTCACCATGGATGTGGGCGCTGGTCAATGTCCGGCCGATGTTCGCCCACACGGTGGCCGACATCACTCATCCACGTTTCACGTCTGACAACCGGCTGCTGATGCAGTCGTTTCGCTGCTTGGACTCCGACCGGGACGTGCGTGCAGCCATCGAAGACAACGACATCACCCATGTGTTCCTCGGCCAGGGTTTCATCGGCAGCAACTTCAATCGAGTCGAGGGTCTGGAGAACATCGGCGGATCGAGTTCGCTGCGGCTCGTCTACGACGAGAATGACATCGAGATCTACGAGATCGACGTGTCGGCCGCCCTGGAGGCACCGCGAGGCGCCTGCGCCCGCTGACTCCAGCGCTTTTTCATCAGACCCCGGTGGACGATCCTGACCGGCAGCCAACCGGTTCGGCCGCCTCGATAGCCTCGGCGCATGAACGGGCGCGCGGATCTTCGACTGGGCATCTGCGAGGTCGCTCCAGCAGTCTCCTGCCGTGCGTACCCTGCGCGTGCAGTGGTGGGCGAGTGGGTGCCGGTCACGGCCACCGTTTTCGGCGAAGGCCACAATCTAGTCGGGGCGACGGTGGTCTGGACCGGCCCGAAGTCCTCGACCGGCAAACGCACCAAACGAGTCGTACGGATGGAGCCCTACGGCCTCGAACCCGACCGCTGGGTCTGCCTGATCACCCCGGACGCCGAGGGCCTGTGGTCGTTCGTCGTCGAGGGGTGGCGCGACCCGTGGGCGACGTGGTTGCACGCCATCCACGCAAAATTGGACGCCGGCCAGGAGGCCGCCGAACTCGCCAACGACATCGAGATCGGGGCGCGAATCCTGGAGCGAGCGGCCGGACTCTTGGCGGGAATCGCACGTACCACGGTGCGCACTGCCTCCAGCAGACTTCGGGATGAGGCCGCCGAGCTCAGCATGCGGGTGAGCGCGGCCCTGAGTGACGAGGTCGACGCCCTGCTGCACGACACCCCCGTCCGGGAGATCGTCACGCGCTCCCCTCGGCACGAGATCTGGGTGGACCGGCAACGCGCGCTGTACGGCTCCTGGTACGAGCTGTTTCCCCGTTCTGAGGGCGGCCGCGATGCCACCGGTAAAGCCCTCCACGGCACGTTTGCCGATGCCGCCAAGAGGCTGCCTGCCATCGCCGAGATGGGCTTCGACGTCGTCTACCTCCCACCGATCCACCCGATCGGAGAGGTCAACCGGAAGGGACCGAACAACACCCTCAACCCGGGCCCGGACGACGTGGGCAGCCCTTGGGCGATCGGCAGCCAGGACGGCGGGCACGACGCCATTCATCCGAAACTGGGCACCGAAAAGGACTTCGCCGCCCTCGTCAAGCAGACCACTGGCCTGGGGATGGAGGTGGCCCTGGACCTCGCGCTGCAATGCGCACCCGACCACCCCTGGGTGACCGAGCACCCAGAATGGTTCAGCGCCAAACCGGACGGGAGCATCGCCTACGCGGAGAACCCGCCGAAGAAGTACCAGGACATCTACCCGCTCAACTTCGACAACGATCCGGCTGGTCTGTACGCCGAAGTGCTTCGGGTGACCAAGCTCTGGATCGACCGTGGGGTGCGGATCTTCCGAGTCGACAATCCGCATACGAAGCCGCTGAACTTCTGGCACTGGCTGATCTGGGAGATCAAGAAGACCGATCCGGATGTCCTCTTCCTGGCGGAGGCGTTCACCAGGCCGGCGATGATGCACACCCTGGCCAAGCTCGGGTTCACGCAGTCCTACACCTACTTCACCTGGCGAACAGCGAAGCGGGAACTGGAGCAGTACGGCCGTGAACTCGCTGCGGCCGCGGACTACATGCGGCCGAACTTCTTCGTCAACACCCCGGACATCCTGCATGAGTCGTTGCAGGTCGGCGGGCCGCAGATGTTCAAGATCCGTGCCGTCCTTGCCTCCATGATGGCCCCGACCTGGGGGGTCTACTCCGGCTACGAGCTCTTTGAGCATCGCCCGCTTCGACCGGGCAGCGAGGAGTACCTCGACTCGGAGAAATATCAGCTCCGCCCCCGTGACTATGCAGCCGCGCAAGCAGCCGACGCGTCCTTAGCCCCGTTTCTGGGTCAGCTCAATCGCATCCGGCGCGCTCATCCGGCGTTGCAGCAGCTGCGCAACGTGCATTTCCACAACGTCGACAACGGGAACATCATGTGTTTCTCCAAGACCGACCCGGGCAGCGGCGAGGTCATGGTCGTGGTGTGCGCTCTGGAGCCGTACGACGTCCAGATCGCGACCACCGCACTCGACATGCCAGCTCTCGGATTGGACTGGCCGGATCGTTTCACCGCCATCGACGAACTCACCGGCGCCGAGTTCGATTGGGGCCAGTACAACTACGTCGAGCTGGGCGCGCACCGGGAGGTCGCTCATATTTTCAGAGTGGTGGGGAAGTCGGTGACAGCTTGAGCGCCGAAGCGATCGACGCCACGGAATCGACCGACCCGCACTGGTACAAGCGGGCGGTCTTCTATGAGGTGTTGGTCCGCGGATTCGCCGACAGCAACGGTGACGGGATCGGCGATCTGCGCGG
>JALZIX010000056.1 GCA_030860025.1 Actinomycetota bacterium | reverse complement strand
ACGACAGCTACGTGGATATTCCCGTCGACGTCGGAGAGCACCGCTGACACGCGGGCAGTCTGATCTTTGAAGAACATGTCCTGCGCGTCGGCCCGGACTGACGGGTGCACCCGCACGAGGCTGTCCTTGGCGACGCGGACTCCGTCGATCACCACCGCGTCCACATCCGGCTGAACGCTTGCATCTGCCGCTGGGTCCCACCACGGCACATCGCCAGTCTGGAACAACGGCGGGTCGACATTCCGGACGTCGGACTCCTCCGCAGCGTCCTGTCTCGGCGTGCTGAAGGTGGGCACCTCGAATACGCCCATCCCGCCCGCTAGCGCCGCCCGGTCGAATGCGGCATCGAATGGGGCCGGGTCGAGGCCGTTCATCGCGGCGGCCAGACCGGCATCGATGGCATGTGGGTTGCGAAGGATGCCGTGCAACTCCTGCAGGGTCTCCGGCGACATCGCGTCACAGCGATCGATGATCTCGGCAGCGCGCGGATCGGTCGCGCGCGCCTGCGCCTTCTCCTCGTCCGTCAGCGTCATTACCCGAAGCGTGAGGATCTCGTCGATCTCGGTGGAGTCGAACAACGCGCCGGCGCTTTGGTCGGCGATCTCCGGGTAGTCGTACAAGATGATCGGCGAGGCCAGCACCACGTCGGTGTCTCCCCGCGCACCCGCTAGGACCGGCCAGCAGCGGTGCTGTTTGCAAGCCGCCGCGGCCTCCTGTGCCTCGGCGGGCGGCTCGAGCAGCGAGACGAAGTTCCCGTTCTCGGCGCTGATCAGGAGGTGCGCTCCGATGAACGAAGTCCGGATTGCCGCGTCCTTGTCCTTGGCGGTCGTCGTGGCTGTGTTGTCGACTCGGACGTGCAGCCGGTACAGGCCATCAACCGGCGCGGCGCTCACCCTGACCTCAGCGGCCAGCGGCCAGCGGCGGCGAACGACTCGGGCCACGACGCGACCGGTGTCATCTCGTAGCGGTTCGACGTCCTCCCCGCCGGCGACATCGACGGGCAGGGTCGCGCCGGCGTCGAGTTGGGCCACTGTGCAGGTGTCGAGCAGGACCTCGTGCTCGGTCGTCTCGTCCCAGGTCAGCCAGGTCTGCGCGCCGAGCCGGAACTCCGGCACCGGGGTGAAGTCCTGATCATCCGGCGCTCTCGCCTGTTCGACTTCGCGGGTCTGTAGCTGCAGGAAGCGCAGCCGCAAGGTCACCGTGGAATCGGGCGGACCGCTCAGTAGACACTCCACCTGCATGTCGGGCACCTCGCCGAAACCATCCTCGGCGGCCCCGGGCGGACCCAGAACCCCGAACTGCCAGCGAACTCGGTTCTTGCTCGACGTGGAGCGGTAGGGATAGAGGAGGTAGCCCTCGTAGAGGACCGCATCCGCCACCGTGCGAGCCAACTCGAGTGTCATGGCTCGAGCACCGCCGTCTCGACTGCCTCAGCTTCGACGGCCTTGGCCAGCAGCGACTCCATGGTCTCTTCCCAGGTCGTCAGTCCGCGCACCGACTTGTAATGGGCAAGCGTGTCGATCGTGTCGCGACTGAGCCGGATCCATCCGGTGTTGGGGAAGTAGTGGTCGATCATGTCCTTCCACACCGAGACCGGGATGTCGAATCGCGACTCGCAATCCCATGGGACCTGTTCGACGCCGAAGCCGCTGGTGCCGCGGGTGAAGACTGTTCCGGAGAACAGGAAGACGACCGGGATCGTGCCCTCCCCCAGGGCATGGAGATACTTCGACCAAGTGACATCGAAGTCGTAGGTGCACGGCATCGCGAGATCAACCTCGGTGATCGTGCTGAAACCCTGGACCATGGAACTGGCTTGCATCCACATGAACGGCTTGAGCGTGTCGAACCAGCGCTCGCGGGTGCCGAACATGTCGAGCAGGCCGCTCTCCTCGTCCTCGCTGTAGCGCCGCTTCGCCGGTTCGATTCGCACCTGGCAACGCAGCGCGATCGCGTGGATCGCCTCGCCGGTCGACTCCTCGACGCGCAGCCGGGCGGTCATCTGCGGGGCGGCGGCGTACTGCTCGGCGAAGACGTCTACGACGGAGAACGTCAGTTTGCTCATTGCTGGCCAGCCTCTATCGGCTTGGCCGGCCGGCTCCGGGCGGATACCGTCTCGAAGAACTGGTCCATCGCGTCGTGGGCTTCCTGTCCCCCGTCGAACCCGCGCCAGAGTTGGCGTAGTTGCCCCACGAGTTCGTAACACGCGTCGATGGGCACGATGTTGCAGGTGTAGTCGGCGTTGCCCTGACCACCACGGCCACGTTCCGGCGCCCTGATCAGCAGCGCCTCGACGTCCGGCCTGATCTGTCCGAGAAGGGGATTGGCCGCCACAACCGAGTCCCACGCGTCCAACGGGAGCTCCGATTCCGTGGCACCTGCCGGACCCGGATAGAAGGCGATGATGCGGTTCTGCACCGAGTTGCGGAACAGGAAGGCGAGCCCGACCGGGATCTCGAGTTGGTCCCACTGCCCAGGCCCCAGAGTGAAGTCGGGGAAGGAGACGTAACGCTCGGGCACCGCCCGATACCGGAGTTCGGCTCCCTCCTCGGTGAAGAGCAGGTAGCAGCCCCGACAAGTGCACATCAGGACCCGGCTTTCGAGGTTTACCACGTGCTGGTGCCTGTCCGAGATCGGCTCGGCGCACATTTCGCACCGCTCCTCGGTCCTCGGCGGCGGCCGGTTGTTCGTGATCCGCCGAAGCACGGAGACGGGAGACCCGCCAAGTGGACGCCTCGGGGTCGCGGGGGTCGGGGGGCTGGCGGTCACCGGCTCACCGCCGGTACGGCGACGGAGACGACGCCGTCCCGGACCAGAAGCGGCAACGGCGCCAGGTGCTCCCCTTCCGCTTCCAGGCAGGCACCCGCGAGACGTACGTCGTAGTGACTGCGGCAACTAGGACAGCGCAACACCCCGTCGCCCACGGGGTACCCAAGCCGTCGCTCGAGAGAGGCGCCGGCCATGCTCGACGTGCAGCGCGGACACTGGTCCCGGAAGACGAACAGATCGCTCCCGAGCCGACACCCGATCAGGGCCACCCCCGCGAGGGTGAAGCCGCCTACCTGGCCAACCTCCAAGTCCGTGAGCAGCGGTGCCGCCTCCCACGCTCCGGCAACAGGTTCGGCTTTCGCACCCAGCCGGGACCGGAGCGAGTCGACTGAGATCAACGGGCCGTTGTCTTGAGCGGCGTCCGTCGCTGTCGTGTCTACCTCAATGGAGACGATCTCCGGGGCAGCAGCCTCGATGGCGCCCTCGACGGCCAAGGAAAGCGTGACCGAGGAGGAGGCACAGCCGTCGCAACTGCCGAGCAACCGCACTCGGACCACATCGTCATCGGTGACCTCGAGAAGTTCGACGTCACCGCCATGGGTAGCCATATAGGGCCGAACGCTCTCGAGCGCCTTTTCGACGCGCGTGGTGACGTCGTACGGGTGCAGGCCGTGGACCAGCAGCAGGCTGGAGATCAACTCGTCGTCGGCAAGAGCGGCCAACGCCTCGTCATCGAGCCGACCCAGGTCGTACATCACCTCGAGCACGCGCCCCAGTCCCGCGCCATAGAGATCAGCCACCAAGCGGACCAATTCCTCGGCTCGCTCTCTCGCCACCACGCCCCCCGAGGAGCTGGCGTCGAGCAGGATCTCTATGCGCTCGCCCACCGCCCGTAAATCGTCGGACGGTGGGCTTGCGGTTTCTTCAGGTTGTCCCATGACCCTCCGGTCCCGGCTATTCGCCGGTAACGGATTGCGTGGGTGAATGCATCTTCTGGAGTGTCTTGCCTTCACCGAGGTACATGTGGACACCACAGGGCAGGCAAGGGTCGAAACTGCGCACTGTCCGCATGATGTCGATGCCCTTGAAGTGCTCCCGGTCGTTCTCCTCGAAGATCGGCTGACCCTGCACCGCGTCCTCGTACGGGCCAGGCGTTCCATAGGAGTCGCGCGGGTTGGCGTTCCAGGGGGTCGGGGGGTACGGGTGGTAATTCGCGATCTTCCCGTCCCGGATCACCATGTGGTGGGACAGCACGCCCCGTACCGCTTCGGTGAACCCGCAGCCAATGCCCTCCTCCGGCACCGTGAACGGCTCCCATGTCTTGGTGTGCCCCGCCCGGATCTCCTCGAGGGCCTTCTCCGCGAAGTGCAACGCACACGCCGCCGCGTAGGCCTGGAAGTAGGTCCGGGCCCGGTTGCGCTCGATGGTGTTGCTCCACTGCGGGACGTTCCACTCGAAGGACACGGGGCCCTTGAGTGCGGTCTTGGGCAGGTTGATCTGCACGCTTGTGCCTGTCGCCTTCACGTATCCGATGTCGACCAGCTTGGCCAGCGCGGTCGACCAGAGCCTGGCCAGGGGGCCACCGCCGGTGTCGAGGGCGAGGTGGTCCTTGCCGTCGAACCAACGCGGGGACATGACCCAGCTGTACTTGTCGTCGAAGTCGCGCTTCTGCGGCTGCGGGTTGGTGTGCTGGTTCCACGGGTGCCGGCGGTCGACCGGGTTACCCAGCGGGTCGTTCTTGACGAACATCTCCTGGTGCTCCCAGTCGTCGTAGTACGACGAGCCGAGCAGGATCCGGATGCCAAGGTTGATGTCGACCAGGTCTGTGGTGACCAGTTTGCCGTCGACGACGACGCCCGGGGTCACGAACATCTTGCGACCCCACTCGGTCATGTCCTTGTACTCGAAGTTGCAGAAGTCGGGGTCCTGGAAGGAGCCCCAGCAAGCCAGCAACGTACGACGTAGGCCGGACTGCTCGTAGCCGGGCAGCGCCTGGTACATGAAGTCGAACAGGTCGTCGTGCATCGGCACGACCTTCTTCATGAACTCGATGTAGCGCATCAGCCGGGTCATGTAGTCGGTCATCAACTGAATCGTGGCCACCGTGCCGACCCCGCCCGGATACAACGTGGACGGGTGCACGTGGCGCCCTTCCATGAGGCAGAACATCTCGCGCGTGTACCTGCTGACCTGCAGTGCCTCGCGATAGAACTCACCGGTGAACGGGTTGAGCGAGCGCATGATGTCGCCGATGGTGGCGTTGCCGTGCTCACCGGCGTGCGGAGCGGGAGTGGCATTGGCGCGCTCGAGCACCCCCGGGTTGGTCTCGGCGATCATCTTCTCGCAGTAGTCCACCCCGACCAGGTTCTCCTGGAAAATGTTGTGGTCGAACATGTACTCGGCTGCTTCGCCGAGGTTGACGATCCACTCACCTAGGTGCGGGGGGCGCACGCCGTAGGCCATGTTCTGGCAGTAACACGAACAGGTGGCGTGGTTGTCACCACAGATCCCGCAGATCCGGCTGGTGATGAAGTGCGCGTCCCTCGGATCCTTGCCCTTCATGAAGATCGAGTAGCCACGGAAGATCGAGGAGGTGCTGTGGCACTCCACGACCTCCTTCTGCTTGAAGTCGATCTTGGTGTAGATGCCGAGGCTTCCCACGATTCGGGTTACCGGATCCCAGGCCATCTCGACGAGGTCGTTGCCGGTGTCTCTGTTGGTGGTGGGGCTGGGGATCGTCGACGTCATTGCAGTGCCTCTCGGCTAGTTGGCAGGGGTGTCATTCGCGAACTCGCGAGTCGACACCTCGGGGGCGGGGTTACCACGTAAGGGATTCGCGTTACCGACATCAAAGGCTCGTCGTTACCAGGTACGGGTCGCGCCCGTGGTGAGCTCCCGGCCCTTCGATCGCCACTTGGGTTCCTTGTCAACCGTTCGGGTCGTCATGGTGCGGAGTCTGCGCATCGTCCCGCCGTAGATCCCCACCGCCGCTGTAGACAACTTTCCGCCCGGCGGTTCATCCATGAAGGGCATGAACTTGTCGGGGAATCCCGGCATCGTGCAGCCGATGCAGATTCCGCCGACGTTGGGGCATCCGCCCATCCCGTTCATCCAGCCGCGCTTGGGCACGTTGCACTTGACGACCGGCCCCCAGCAGCCCAGCTTCACGATGCACTTGGGCGAGCCGTACTCGGTGGCGAAGTCGCCTTGTTCGTAATAGCCGGCCCGGTCGCAGCCTTCGTGCACGGTCTTGCCGAACAGCCAAGTCGGCCGCA
>JALZIX010000047.1 GCA_030860025.1 Actinomycetota bacterium | reverse complement strand
ATCAACGAAGGCATCGTCCGGTCGGACTACCCGCCGGGCGACACCCTCGACCAGATGTTCAGGCCGACGAGCAAGGCGGGCGGCTACGGGATCGAGAAGACGACGTGGTTCTGGTGGCAGGTGGGCCACGACGGGCGTTTGTACAACGACTGCCGTCCATGACGAGGCCAGAAGGTCCTACGTCTAAGCCGATCGTACTGAGCGCCCGTGCGCTCTTCGCGCTCAGCACGGGGATCGCAATCGCGGTCCCCTCTTCTGAGACGACCCGATACCGGGTGCGGCTGCTGGGAATCGATACTCCGGAGACCCGCTGGCCGGGCACTCCGGTGGGGTAACCTGGTCGGGTGCGAGCTTCCCGGATCTGCGCCGTCGCCGTTGTCCTCGTGGGACTGGTCATTCTGTCGGCGGCGCCCGCCCTCGGAGCGGGCAGCTCTCGACTCCAGCGTCAGATCGACGGCCTGGTGGCGGCGAAGGGCGGTCCGCCGGGAGTGATCGTGACCGTGCGCCGCGGCTCGCGCACCAGGGTCCTGACCTCGGGTGTACGTGACCTCAGGTCGCGCAAGGCGCTGCACAGCTGGCACCACATGCGCATCGCGAGCGTGGCCAAGGCGTTCAGCGGCGCGGTCGCGCTGCGGCTGGTCGCGAATCGGCGGCTGCGCCTGGAGGACACCATCTCCGGCGTGTTGCCCGACATGCCCCGGGCCTGGGCCAACGTGAAGGTCAAGCAGCTGCTCAACCACACCAGCGGACTGCCCGACTACACGAAGTCCGCCGGCTTCGGGCGCCAGTTCGAGACCGACCCAGATGGCTACGTCTCGCCGGGAACGATCGTCGACTGGGTTCGACCCGAGCCGCTCGTCTTCCCGTCGGGCACCGGGTACCGGTACTCCAATACCGACAACATCGTCGTCGGCCTGATGGCCGAGCGGGTCACGGGAAGGCCCTACGGGAGGTTGCTGCGAGACCACGTCTTTCGCCCTCTCAAGCTCAGGCGCACGAGCTTTCCCAGCAGCCCCCCGTTGCCGCGGCCCTTCATCCACGGCTACCTCGTGGACGATGACGGGGGCCCGCCCGAGGACGTGAGCACCCTCCTCAGCCCCTCGGGAGCATGGGCCTCCGGCGCGATCGTCTCGACGCCGAGGGACCTCAACACGTTCATCCGCGGTTATCTCGGCGGGCGTCTGTTCCCACGGCGGCTGCGACGCCAGCAGCTGCGCTTCGTCAAAGGCGGCGAGTCCAGCCCACCGGGGCCGGGAACCAACTCCGCGGGCCTGGCCGTGTTCCGGTATCGCACGAAGTGCGGAACCATGTACGGCCATACCGGCAACTTCCCGGGCTACGTGCAATTTGCCGCTGCGTCGCGCCACGGCAGCCGGTCGGTCACCACCACGTTGAACATCCCGGCGCCGGAGGGAGCACTGCTCGCCCAGCTGCGGACCATGCAACGCACAGCGGTGTGCGCGGCGCTGGCCCGTTAGCACCGGCCCTGGCCTTCCAAGGCGGACCTGATGGCGGGTGCCGCCAACCCAGGCGGACCCGGCGTCGGATCGGCGGAGTGACTGGGGCGGGCGCACGCTACTGATCCGCTGCCGACCGATCCATGCCGGCGATGGTCTGAGGGGCTTCTTCTACTCCCTGCGGTCTGAACGAGCTAGCGGATCGGCGGCGGGATTCGAACCCGCGACCTTCGGATTATGAGCCCTGGCCCGGACGGTGCGACCACCCCGGATCTCGCTTTCTAGAGCGGCTTCAGGTGGTCCGAGTTGCCCCCACTTGTGCTCAGATTGATGCCCGGATTGATGCCCGCTCCACCGAAGGCACGTTGGGCGAAGTCGGCCCCGCCCGGGGGTCGGGGCGTAGTCGGCGTAGATCAGGGTGGTGGTGAAGTCGCGGTGGCCCATCCACTCCATGATCGACCGCAGCGGCGCTCCCGCCGCCGCCATGCGCGTACCGAACGTGTGGCGCAACGAGTGGAAGGTGATCCCCCCTCTCTCCCGCAGCGCTCGCCCGGGCCTGCAGAACACATCGCGTCGTAGAAGCGGTCGCGCAGCTTGGATGCATCGAGCACCGTGCCAAGCACGGGGTGGGCGAACACGAGGTCGTCATCGGCCTGGAAGCTCGACTGCTGGAAGTGGCGCTCAAGGTCGGCCGCCTCCCGGTCGGCCATCGGGACCGCACGGCTCGTGGCATGGAATCGTGCCTGATCCGTGTAGGAGGGACGGGGACTGTGGAACAGCGCGGCGGCGAGCAAGACTTCTGCATCGGGTCGCGTCGGAAACCGGCGAAACTGCCGGGCCGCTCGTGGCCGTTGTTCGACAGCGGCCCGCCTCTTTGGTGTGTGCGATCCGGTGCTGTCGGGCAACCAGGAAAGACACTGCCCAACGAGAAACGAGGAGACGGACATGGCTACGGCGACTGAACTTGGACAAGCTGGGCTGCAGGGCTGGCGCCAGAAGGTGGCGGACGGCATCTCCCAACCAGTTGCAGATCGTGCACCCCTCGAGGAGGAGCAGGTAAGGGCGGTCATCGGGGCCGCTTTCTTCATCTTGTCTGTGATCTACGTCGTCAAGACGATCTCCGCGGCTACACGCCAAGGTTGAGCCGCCGAACGGCTTCGAAGCCGATCACGCTCTACCTACTAGCCGGCGTCGAACTGGGGGATCGATTCGAACACCAACTCGCCGTCAACCATGGTCGCCTCAAGCCAACGGATCTGTGGCGCCGATCACGCAAACCTCCCCACATCTGATCACTGAAAGTCCCCAGGGGACCACCACCGTCCTCGCGTAGCCGAAGCCCGTAGGGCGAGGCGCAGCGAGGACGGCGAGCGGTCAATCCGTCGGGTCCCGCCGCAACGGTCCTTGGTTGCTGATGCCGACGACCGCGAGGAGGCCCCGAGGGGATGCTGACAAGGGAGGACGACGTGGAGATCCACGCGCTGCGGCGCCGGGGGTGGTCGCTGGCTGCGATCGCGCGCCATACCGGCCG
>JALZIX010000044.1 GCA_030860025.1 Actinomycetota bacterium | reverse complement strand
TACTCATGGTTCAGCGTGGTGTCGAACATGCCCGGATCGTCGGAGTTCAGCGTGAGCGTCACCCCCGCTTCCCGAAGCACGCAGAAGGGATGGTCCTCGATCCGGGCGACGGCACGAGTACGCAAATTCGAGGTCGGGCACACCTCGAGAGCGATGCCGTGGTGGGCCAGATAGATCAGTAGCGCCGGATCCTGCGCAGCCGCAATGCCGTGGCCGATCCGCTGGGCGGCCAGATGATTGATGGCATCCCACACCGTCTCCGGGCCGGTCGTCTCGCCGGCGTGCGGCACGCTGGCCAGGCCGAGCGCACGGGCCCGGGCGAAGACGGCGGCGAACTGCGGCCGGCCGATGCCCTGTTCCGGGCCGCCGAGCCCGAAGCCGACGCTGCCGGCAGGTGCGTGCCGCTCGACCCAGTCGATCGTCCGAAGGCCGGACGGCAGCCCGAGCTCGCCGGGGATATCGAAGATCCAGGCAAGTTCCACGCCGTGTTCGGCCAAGGCACGGTTGCGGCCCTGGGTGTAGGCCGCCGCGATGTCCTCGGCGGCGATTCCCACCAGGAGATGGCTGTCCGGGGTCGCGGTGACCTCCGCGTACCGAACGTTCTGCGCTGCCATGTCGGCACCGATCCCGACTACGAGTGCCTCGATGTCCTCCGGCGTCCTGATCAGGGAGTTCACCGCGATGTAGACCTCTATGAAGTGCGCGAAGTCAGTGAACTCATAGAACGCGGCCAGCGCCTGCACGTCGGTCGGAACGCCGGAGTCGGGGTGTCGCCGGGCCAGCTCGAGCACCGTGGGGATAGAGGCCGAACCCACGAGGTGTACATGCAACTCGGCCTTCGGGAGACCGGCGATGAATTTGGGAACGTTGATGAACTCGACCACGCACCGCAGCCTTCCACCTATCCCCCCGGATCAGCGGGCTGCCTCGAACAGGTGATAGAGCAGCAGTAGCTGGGTCACGGCCAGCGGCTCGTTCCGGACGTCGCCGCCGAGCATGCCGAGCCCGTTGGGCACAGTGTCCTCGCCGCCCATGTCGGCCCAGATGGCGTTCTCCAGCACCTCGACGTCCGAGGTCGGGGCGTAGCCGTGGACGTGCAGGGCATCGGTCGGACGGCCATCCCCATCGCGCATCAGCTTGAGATGCATGGCCCGCCCATCAACGACCTTGAAGACTTCCGACAGATCGGGGTGGCGGACAGTCGGTCGGAGCAACAGCTCGGCCGACAGCGGAGTCTCGGGCGGGTCATTGCGGCCAGGTATCGGAGCGAACCGAACCACGATGTCGGCATAGTTCCGCTGCGGGTGAATGAACTCGGCGGACTCTGGTTCCCGCTTGTCCAACTCTGCCTCGACCTGTTCCCGGTCATAGCCGCGCTTCTTGGTGTCGCGGGCGATCTTCCATTCCCGCCTTATCTCCTCGACGGGATCCAGGTACACGGTCACGTCGAAGCAGGCACGCGCGAGTTTGGTGAAGAGTGGAAGCAGGCCCTCGACGATGATGAACTCTTTGGGTTCCACCAGTTCGGGCCGGACCAACTGCCCGGTCGAATGGTCGTACACCGGTTTCAGGATCGGCTGACCGGTGGCCAGCATCTGCAGGTGCTGCTCCATGATCTGGACGTAGTTGCACTCCGGATTGAGGGCAGTGAACGGCAAGGTCTTGCGCTCATCGCGGTCATACCGGTGGTAGTCATCGACACAGATCGCCGTGATCCGGTCCTTGCCCAGCGCATCGACCAGTCCTTGGGTCAGCGTTGTCTTCCCTGCTGCGCTGTCACCGGCGATCGCGATCATGACCGGTCGCTGGCCATTGCCGGCGCGACCCATCTTCACGATCTTGTCAGGCACTGGTGGAGCCCCCTCCTCGATCGAGCACAGCGATGGAGACTCCAGCCTATGCAGCGACCCGGCGAGCCAAACCCCTTCGCTGGGGGAAGACCGGGGTGAGCGCAACTAATCTGTGCCCATGGTCCCTCCGCTGCGAGTAGTCCTCGTAGACGACCATCCGATGGTCCTCGAGGGGCTCAAGGCGATGCTGGCGCGCCGCACCGGTGAGATCCGCATCGTCGGTCAGGCCAGCAACAGCGACGAGGCATTCCGGGTGGTCGGCGACCTGCGTCCGGATGTGGTCGTACTGGACGTACGCCTTGGGCAGGACAGCGGGCTGGACGTCTGCAATCGGCTGATCACCCGGGATGCGGACTGCAAAGTGGTCTTTCTGACCGTGTACGACGACGAGCAGTACCTGTTCCAGGCGCTGCGCGCCGGCGCCGTCGGGTACCTGCTGAAGCGGGTTGACGGCCGCCAACTCGTCGAGCACCTGCAGGCCGTCCGCGCTGGTCAGATTGTCATCGACGCGGCACTCGCGGGCCGGGCCAGCGCCACCGCCGCGCGGCTGGCGGCCGGCGAATTCTGGCCTGGCGCACACCTGGGCCTGACCCAGCGCGAGAGCGAAGTGCTGTCCTTGATGGTCGCCGGCCACCACAACCGGGCGATCGCGGCCCGCCTGGTGGTCGGCGAGGAGACCGTCAAGAGCCACGTCAGTTCGGTGTATCGCAAGCTGGAAGTGAGCGACCGCTCCGCTGCCGTGGCCACTGCACTGCGAGAGGGCCTGTTCCACTGATGTCTGGCAGCGACGTGATGCCGCCGGCCCCTCCGGAACGGGCCGATCCGGCCGGAGCGGCGCAAGCGGCGGATCTGGATTTCTACCGAGTCGCGCTCCAGGAGGCGGTCGACGCGCTGGTGGACGGGCGCGATGCTGCGGCCGGCGTCGTGGTCCGGAGCCTGTCAGCGGGTGACTCCAGCGCAGCAGTGTGGGACTTCGACCACGCCTCCCGAGAAGTGATCTGCCGGTTCTCCAGCCTCGACGATCAGATCGAGCGCCGGCTGCCATTGGGGTTCGGCGTCGCCGGCTGGGTCGCCAGTCACCGCCGGGCGGTCATAGTGGCCGACCGGCACACCGATCCGCGCGGCGATCACTACGTCGGCGACGCGCGGGTTCCGGCGGCTGGTGCTGCCGTGCCGATTCCGGGCGGAGAGCAGTACACCGGCGGAGTCCTCGAGGTATACGGCCGGCGTCAGCGCTCGATGTCCGACCTCGATCTCGTTGCCCTCGGTCGGCTGGCCGCGGTCATCGCCGCCGGCAAGCGCGACTCCGACGAGCCCGCGCAGGCGGCGGTCCCCCACGGTTCGATCACCGAGGTGGAAAAGCAGAACCGGCGGATGGCCGCTGAATTGCATGACGGGGTCTCCCAGCGCCTAGCCAGCCTGTCCTTCCACCTCTCGGCAGCCAGCTCCGCTCTGACCGAAGTCGCATCCGAGCAGGCGAGCACCAACGACCCCGTGCTTTTCGCCCTTGCCCAACTCAAGGTGGCCACTGAACTCAACCAGTTGGCCGCCGACGATGTCCGAGCAGCCATCAGTGGGCTTCGGCCACCCGTCCTGGACGACCTCGGGCTGGCGACGGGATTGGTGAGCCTGTGCGGGGCGTTGGGGGCCGAAGGCTTGACCGTCGAGGTCGATGTCGAGGCAGTCGAGCCACCGTTCGTCTCACCGCCGGCATCCCTGGCCCTCTATCGGGTTGCCCAGGAAGCGCTCGGAAACGCCGTGAAACATGCCGGCGTCGCCTCCGTACGAGTGCGGCTGGAGCGCCGGGGCGGCAACATCGTCCTCGATATCCGTGACGACGGCGTCGGTTATCAGCAGGCAGCCGACGGTACGGCTGGACCTCAAAGTTCAGGACTCGAGAGTGGCCTGGGGCTGCGCAGCATGGCCGAGCGGATGCAGGCCATCGGCGGGCGCATCGAGCTGTGGTCGGCTCCCGGGCGCGGTACGCACGTACGGGCCATCGTCGGCGACTGAGCCGCGGTAGCGCGCATCCGACTCACGTGTGTGCTCGCCAAAGCGAGGTACAGCGCGTCCGACTCACGTGTGTGCCCGCAAAAGCGAGGTACAGCGCGTCCGACCTCAGGCGGTGATCTGGCTTCGCCGGGCAGCGATGATTGTCGCCATGTCCTGGCGAACACCTTCCGGGTCGCTGGTGATCCGGTCGTAGGTCACCCGGATGACCTGCCAACCCGTAGTGGCGAGTGCAGCGTCGCGGCGAACGTCTCTTTCCCGCTGGGCACGGCTGCCGTGATGGGCGGCGCCATCGAGTTCCACTGCCAGTTTCAAGTCCGGCCAGGCGAGGTCGAGGAAGTAGCGGGAGCCATCGACCACCACCAAGAACTGCCGGCGCGGTCGGGGCAGGCTCGGATGCTCGAAGACCCTTCGCAGTCCAAAGATTTCCAGTTCACTGTGGGCACCGGCCAGTAGCTGATCGCATAACTCGAGAAGCTCGCGCCTGCCGCGCAACAGCGGTCGGTCCTCAGCCTGCGCACGCACGGCTTCAGGTGCACAGCGCCCGTCCCTGACAGCAGTGATCACCACCTCGCGCCGATCTCCTCGATCAAGGACCGACCAGCAGTCGACAAGTGTCGGCGTTGGTCGCACAGCGGCGAGTCCAGCACTGTATGCGCACAGATCCGAAGGCAGCTGCGCCCCTGGGGATCGATGCACGACCACGAATTTCGTCGTCCGGTGGTCTGCGACGCGAGGAATCAGCACGTGGACGCGATCGGTGTCTGGAACCCGGATTCGCCAGACGGGCGCTGCGCTCAGGTGGCTGAGCGCCGCCTCCGGCCCGGCGAACGCCAAGGCGGCGCGGAGACGAATCCGCTGGTCATGCGCCAACGCCGGTGTGGTGTAGACCCGCGGAAGCAAGCGGAGCACTCTGCCGCTGGCAACGGCGCGATCGAGCACGTTGTGGTCGGCGATCGCCAGCAGTTGCTCGCGGGTGAAGAGGCCGTCGCCGGCACGGAGCAATTTGGAGAGTTCGGGCCGCATGTCAGGTGACACTGGCCGAGGTAGCGACGGACGCGGCGGCCGTTTGAGCTCCTGTGGATGACGGTGTGGGGGATCGAATCTCATACACCAAGCGAGGTAGAGCGCGTCTAACCTCGAAAATCGCAGCGAAAACGGGGATCAGCCGCGCTGTACCTCGGAGGCTCAGACGCTGACGGCGCCTCCGAGTACGGCCGAGGTGGCCCCGACACGATCGGACAAGGCCCACTGACCTGCCTCGACGTCCTCCCCCCGCCAGTCGTGCAGCGCGAAATTGGTCACCGCCTCGCACTGCTCCACGACATGGCTTCCGCTCGCGACGACCTCCGGTTCCACGATGGGGACGATCCCCTGTTCCTGGCACAACATCGCGTAACGAGCCAGAGCGTGAGCGTTCGCGTGCAACGCACGGTGGGTCGGCAAGCCCGGCCCGATAGTGATTACGGCTCGCCACTTCGCGAAGACCGCACCGCGGGAAGCAAAGTCCTGCAAGCGTTCCCGCAGTCCGTCCAGTCCTTCAGTGACCGTCTCACCCGGTGCTCCGGCCAGCGGCTTCGCTCCGGTGTCCAACCTTGTCCCCAGGCCAGGCCCATGTCCTTCAGTGCCTCTGGAAAACCGCCGCCTCCCCCGTTCGGGTGGACCAGGCGGGGGAAGTCAGATCACCACTCACTCGACTGAGACGCGCGGTTCGTACGCCCGCCAGCCCGGCACAGAGAGGACATGTTCGACGAACAGTCGGGTCGCCGGCGTCGGCGTCACCCCGGTGACCAGATGCCACGGACGTACGAGCGGTGTGCCCTCGACGGGGACGGTCGCAAGCGTGTTGCTGCCCAGTTCGATACTGACGGCATCGGCGGAGACCAAGGCTGCGCCGAGTCCGGCTACCGCCGCAGCCACCACCGCGCCGTTGGATCCCAGCACCATTCGCGGCGGGTCCAGATCACGGGAGGACAGCAACGCTTCGAGGCTGGCCCGGGTCCCCGAACCGCGCTCGCGCAGCAGCCATGTGGCCTCGCCCTCGTCGAAATGTGCCACCGATGAGGGTCGGGTGACAACGACGAGCACGTTGTCCCGAAGCGCTGCGATCCGGCCGGAGACAGCCTGCGGGGGGCGCCCGGCCAGGACGAGATCGACCTCGTGATGAGCGAGCAGGTCCCACACCTCGGAGCTGGTCCCCACTTCAACCCGCAGATCGACCGCGGGGAATCGAGCTGAGAACGACGCGAGCAACGGAGCGATCAACTGGTCTGCCGCGGTGGGCACCGCGGCAAGCCGTAATCGCCCCCGACCGGCTGCCCCGATACCCCGGGCCGCTGCCCAGCCCTGTTCGAGCAGACCGAGGACCCTACGGGCGTATCCGACGTACGTGGAACCGGCGGGCGTCAGCTCGATGCCGCGGCCGACTCGTTCGACGAGAGCCACGTCCAGGTCCTTGGAAAGTGCCGAGATGGCCACCGAGACCGCGGACTCGCTGACCACGAGTCTGCGCGCCGCGCCAACCACCGAGCCCTCTTCGGCGAAGGTCACCAAGGTGGACAGTCGGGACAAGGTGACCGATTGCGGCGATAGTTCAGGCACGGCTTAAGTGTACGGAGCAAAGACTTAATGGACGACTCAAGTCCGATCCGGCATGCTCGAAGCAGGCCCATAGGCACAGGAGGCATCCGGATGAGCGACACGAACGGCCACAAGGGGACTGCCAGCGACACTGCCAGCGACAAGGGCAGGGACGGCGGTCGCTGGTCGGCAGGCGTCATCCCGTACGCCGAGATGGGTTACTGGCAGCCCGACTACGAGCCGGCAGACACCGACATCCTGGCGGTGTTCCGGATCTCCCCACAGGAGGGCGTTCCGCCCGAAGAGGCCGGCGCGGCCGTGGCCGGCGAGTCCTCGACGGCCACCTGGACCGTCGTCTGGACCGACCGACTGACCGCGCACGAGCACTACCAGGCCAAGTGCTACAAGGTGGAGAAAGTGCCCGGCAGCGAAGGCCAGTACATGGCCTACATCGCCTACGACATCGACCTCTTCGAAGAGGGGTCGATCGCCAACCTCACGTCCTCCATCATCGGCAATGTCTTCGGCTTCAAACCGCTCAAGGCGTTGCGGTTGGAGGACATGCGGATCCCGGTCGCCTATGTGAAGACCTTCCAGGGGCCGGCTCACGGCATCGTGATGGAGCGGGAGTACCTCAACAAGTACGGTCGGCCGTTGCTCGGCGCGACGACCAAACCCAAGCTGGGCCTCTCGGCCCGCAACTACGGCCGGGTGGTCTACGAGGCGCTACGCGGCGGCCTGGACTTCACCAAGGACGACGAGAACATCAATTCGCAGCCGTTCATGCGCTGGCGCGACCGATACCTCTTCTCGATGGAGGGGGTCAACAAGGCGCAGGCGGCCACCGGCGAGATCAAGGGTCACTACCTCAACGTCACCGCCGCCACGATGGAGAAGATGTACGAGCGGGCCGAGTTCGCCAGGGACCTGGGCAGCGTCATTGTGATGATCGACCTGACGGTCGGCTACACCGCGATCCAGTCGATGGCGGTGTGGTGCCGCCGAAACGGGATGATCCTGCACCTGCACCGCGCGGGACATGGCACGTACACCCGGCAGAAGAACCACGGAATCAGCTTCCGGGTCATCTCAAAGTGGATGCGGCTGGCCGGTGTCGACCACATCCATGCCGGCACGGTGGTCGGCAAGCTGGAAGGCGACCCGGCCTCGGTCAAGGGCTACTACGACGTGCTGCGTCTGGACAAGTCGCCGGTCGACCCGGCCAAGGGCCTGTTCTTCGCCCAGGACTGGGCCTCGATGCCCGGCGTCATGCCGGTCGCTTCGGGCGGCATCCACGCCGCTCAGATGCATGAGTTGCTCCACCTCTTCGGTGACGACGTCATTCTGCAATTCGGTGGAGGCACGATCGGTCACCCGATGGGCATCGCCGCCGGTGCCGAAGCGAACCGCGTCGCGTTGGAAGCCGTGGTCAAGGCCCGCAACGAGGGCATGGACCTGATGAAGGGCGGCCCGGAGTTGTTGCGCAAGACGGCGGAGTGGAACAAGCCCTTACAGCTTGCGCTGGACACCTGGGGCGACATCACCTTCAACTACGAATCCACCGACACCCTCGACGTCGTCGAGACACCTACCTCCTCCTGAAGGGATCACGGCGTGCGCATCACTCAGGGAACCTTCTCCTACTTGCCGGACTTCACCGACGAAGAGATCAGCCAGCAGGTGCAGTACTGCCTGGACAACAATTGGCCGCTCTCGGTCGAATTCACCGACGACCCGCACCCACGCAATATCTACTGGGAGATGTGGGGTCTACCGATGTTCGACCTCAAGGATGCTGCCGGGGTTCTCGAGGAGATCAACGCCTGCCGGGACGCCTATCCCGAGCACTACATCAAGCTCAGCGCGTACGACGCCTCGCTTGGTCGCCAGTCGACGGCACTGTCCTTCATCGTGGCCCGGCCCACCAACGAACCGGGCATGCGGTTGGATCGGGCTGAGGGCTCGGACCGGCGCATCGGCTACACGACTCATGCCTACGCCGTCGAGCGGCCGGTGGGCGAGAGATATGCACCGAAGTCGTGACTGACGAGAAGGAGCGGCCGGGCTTCGGTATGCCCCGTCCCGGTCGACCGAGCGAACCGCCAAAATCGGAGAGCCGGTCTTCAGCGGATGATCAGCCCGCATCGGCTGACCGCGATCCTGAAGCAAAGCACTCGGATTCCGAGTTGTTGGCGGCCGACGACGAGTTGGATCTGGCGTCGGAGTTCGAGAAGTCCGGTGTCGAGGGGATCCTGAAGTCACTGGACACCGAGTTGGTCGGACTGGCCCCGGTCAAGCAGCGCATTCGAGAGATATCGGCACTTCTGCTGGTCGACAACGCGCGCCGTAAGTTCGGCCTGTCCACCTCACGACCGAATCTGCACATGAGCTTCACCGGCAGCCCTGGCACCGGCAAGACGACGGTTGCCCTGCAGATGTCGGAGTTGTTGCACCGGCTGGGCTACCTGCGGCGCGGTCATCTGGTGGCAGTCACCAGAGACGACCTGGTCGGGCAGTACGTCGGGCACACCGCCCCCAAGACCAAGGACGTCCTGAAGAAGGCGATGGGCGGGGTGTTGTTCATCGACGAGGCTTACTACTTGTACCGCGCGGAGAACGAGCGCGACTACGGCCAGGAATCCATCGAGATCCTGCTGCAAGTAATGGAGAACCAGCGCGAGGACATCGTGGTGATCCTGGCCGGATACAAGGACCGGATGGATTCCTTCTTCGCATCCAACCCCGGCATGGGGTCGAGGGTGGCCCATCACATCGACTTTCCCGACTTCTCGGTTGCCGAGCTCGAGGAGATCGGTCACCTGATGGTCGGTGTCGAGGGCTATGCCTTCGCGCCGGAGACCGAGAAGGTCTTCGCCGAGTACGTGCGGCGGCGCAAAGAGCAACCGCGCTTCGCCAATGCCCG
>JALZIX010000043.1 GCA_030860025.1 Actinomycetota bacterium | reverse complement strand
GGTACGCCCGCGTCGATGGACTTGCTGAGTTCGACTTTGGCCTCGGGCTGTTCGGCGGCCGGTGGAAGATTGGAGTCGAACCACCCCTCAGTGTCGATCTTCTCCACCGGGCCGCCATGCCCGTCGCCGCCGGCCTCGACATCCATCCACGACTTCTTCTCCGAACTGCCACCAGCCAGCGAGGCCAGGCCGTCGAGGGCCCGGCTGAACTCACTCGGGACGATCCACATCTTGTTCGCATCGCCCTGGGCGATCTGCGGGAGTGTTTGCAGGTACTGGTAGGCGAGCAGGCCTGAGTCGGGCTTGCCGCGGTGGATTGCCTCGAAAACCGTCTCGATGGCCTTTGCCTGGCCCTGCGCGGTCAAGAACTGAGCTGCCCGCTCGCCCTCGGCGCGCAGGATCTGGCTCTGTCGTTCGGCCTCGGCTCCCAGGATCGCGGCCTGTTTCTGTCCCTCGGCGGACAGGATCTGGGCGAACTTCTGACCTTCTGCCATCTTGATCGAGGACTCCCGCTGGCCTTCAGCGGTCAAAATCACCGCGCGCTTGTCCCGGTCTGCGCGCATCTGCTTTTCCATCGAGTCCTGGATGGACAACGGAGGTTCGATCGCCTTGATCTCGACCCTGGCAACTCGCAATCCCCACGGACCGGTCGTTCCGTCGAGCACCGTACGCAGTTGGGAGTTGATCCCGTCCCGCCCGGTCAGCGCGCCTTCGAGGTTCAGCCCACCCACGACGTTTCGCAGGGTCGTGGTGGTCAACTGCTCCATGCCGTGGATGTAGTTGGCGATGCCGTACACGGCAAGTCGCGGGTCGGTGACCTGGAAGTAGACGACCGTGTCGATGCCGACCTGCAGGTTGTCGGCGGTGATCACTGGCTGCGGTGGGAAGGAGATGACCTGCTCGCGCAGGTCGATCGTGGCCCGGACCCGGTCGACGAACGGAACCAGCAGGGCAAGGCCGGGAGACAACGTTCGGCTGTAGCGCCCAAGGCGTTCGACCACGGCGGCCTGCGCCTGCGGCACGATCTTGATACTGCGGGCCACGACAATGATGACGAAGATGGCGATGACCGCCAGTGCGATGAGCAACTCCACGAAGGCTCCCCTCCCAGGGACGTACTACTCGTGCGATTCAGCGACGACCGCTGTCGCCCCACGGATCTGCATGACTCTGACCTGGCTGCCAACCTCGAAGGCCTCGTCTCGAGATTGCGAGACCGCGCTCCAGTCGTCCGCACCGAACCGGATCCGGCCATCCAGGTGGTCGACCCGTTGCGTGACGACGGCGACCTTTCCGACGTAGGTCTCAGCGCCGTCGATCTGCTGAGGCGTACGCGACAGGAGCTGCCGCTTGGCGTAGGGCCGGACGAAGACGAGCAGACCAAGCGCCACGATCACAAAGGCGACAAGTTGCAGAGCGACCGGCAGGCCGGCAGCCGCTGCGGTCATACCGCCGAGGGCACCCCCGGCGAGCATCAGCAACACGAAGTCGAGAGTGAGCAACTCGGCTCCGGCGAGTACGCCGGCGGCGATCAGCCAGATGACCCATGCCTCCATGGGCACATCCAACCACCGCACGGTCATCAGCGCGCAGCTATCAGCAAGGGATGCACTCGGCGTTTACAGTCGGCGGGTGCCGATTCCACCCGAGCCGGGCGCTGACCTGCGCGCGACCGGACGCTCGTCCTTCTGCGCAGGCGGTGCGCTCACAGCCTGGGCCAACTCATGGCTGCGCGGGGGTGTCTCGTACGACGCCGCAGTCGCGGCCATCAACGCGCCGGAATCAGCACCGTAGGAGGCCTGCCGGACCACGAGGACCCGGTACCGGTCGGCTGGGGGTTGAGCGCGTTGCGATCGGCCGGCGGAACGCCGCTGCGCCTGGTTCTCCCAGTGGCCGGCGACATCCGCGGGGTTCCCAGCGTCCCGGCTCTTGCGGCTGCTGCAACCCGGGCGGGGCAGCTCGTGATCAGCTCAGATCTGGCCCTGCTGCCTGAAGGCCCCGAGTCGGGTGGCGCCTGCTGGCGGGCTTGGCATCTTCGCGACTCGGGGGTCTCCCCAGCCACCCCAGGAGAACAACAGACGGTCTCTCAAGCAGCCGGCTCGCTGCGGCTGGCCGTACTACAGGCGACCGACGCCCTTGCCGCGCTGGACATCGCCCACTGGAACCCAGCAGTGGAATCACTCCGGCACCGCGAGAGGCCAATCTCCCTACCGCCGGACCATGACCCGTCCGCAGCGGCGCTGGCGCACCGAGGCGCTCAGTTCACGGCGATCCTGGAACTGGCCGCCGCCGATGCACCTGGCGGCGCGCTCAACGCCTTCTCTGCCGGCCACCGCCATGCTGCGCTGCAACCCTTGGCTGTTGCCGTGCGCGAGGCCCTCATGACTGCCTTCAGCGCGGTCTCAGCCGGCCGTCCGGTCGACCGCTGACCGTCTGACCCAGCCAGGGAATCTCCGGGCTCGACCTGGCCGCTCCCGCCTCACCCCGCCAGGCAACACCCCGGCGGACAGGTGGTCCCCAGTCGCCGTGGACCTCCGGCCAGGCGTTCCTCGACCAGGTCCGCGATCATCGCCACGAAGGCCGGGTGCGTGCCTACGGTTGCTGCGCGCTCGAGCGCGAGGCCAAGCGCCTGTGCCGTCTGGCGGGCCTCGGTATCGAGATCCCAGAGGACCTCGATGTGGTCGCTGACAAAGCCGATCGGCGACAGCACGACCGCGGTGACGCCCTCAGCAGCAAGTTTGATCAGGTGCTCGTTCACGTCGGGTTCCAGCCAGGGAACCTGTGGCGGACCGCTGCGGCTCTGCCAGACGAGGTCGACAGGGCGCCCCGGAGCAGCTTTGTGCGCGACCGCCCGAGCCGTGGCCTGCAATTGCCGTTCGTAGAGTCCACCCTGCGGTCCCGCCGCCTCGGCCATAGCGGTCGGGATGCTGTGTGCGGTGGCAACGATCCGGGCACCGTCGGCCAGCCCGTCCGGCAGCCGCCCGAGTGCTGCCCGCAGTGCGTCGGCGTTGGCCGCGATGAAGCCGGGCTGATCGTAGAAGTGCGGGAGTTTGTCGATGGCCGGCGCGGTGGGGCCGGTCGCCTGACGGGCACCGGCGAGATCGTCGTGGTACTGACGACACGCCGAAGCCGACGCGTAGGCCGACGTCGCGACCGCGATCACCCGGTTGATGCCGTCAGCGGCCATCCGCGCGACCACATCCCCGACGTAGGGAGCCCAGTTCCGATTTCCCCAGTAGACGGGCATCGGCCTCCCACGGGAGCGGAGTTCTTCCTCGATGGCCCTGCGCAGCAGCCGATTGTGCTCATTGATCGGGCTGACTCCGCCGAAATGCTGGTAGTGGGCGGCCACGGACAGCAGGCGCTCCCGCGGTATGCCGCGACCGCGGGTCACGTTCTCCAGAAACGGCAGCACGTCGTCGGGCCCCTCCGGCCCGCCGAAGGACAGCAGGAGCACGGCGTTGCCTTCGGTGTCCTCCTCAGACACCGCGGACCGGTCAGGCGCCGATGGCGTGGTAGCCCCCGTCGACATGGACGATCTCGCCGGTGGTCGCGCTGAACCAGTCCGAGAGCAAGACGGCGCAGGCCTTTCCCGCGGGACCGTTGTCGTTGACGTCCCAGCCCAACGGGGCACGTTGGGCCCAGGCATCCTCGAACTGTTCTGAGCCCGGAATCGACTTCATCGCCATCGTCCGCAGCGGACCGGCCGCGACCAGGTTGACTCGGATGCCGTCAGGCCCCAACTCACGCGCGAGATAGCGGGCCGTGGATTCGAGCCCGGCCTTGGCCACGCCCATCCATCCGTACACCGGCCAGGCCCGCGAGGCATCGAAGGTGAGCCCGACGACGGACGCGTTGTCCCCGAACAGCGGCCGGCATGCATGGGTGAGGGACGCAAAGGACCAGGTCGAGATCTGGACCGCGGTGGAGACGTCACTCCATGGTGTCTCGGTAAACGCGTCGCCCAGCGCGTTCTGCGGCGCGAATCCGATCGAATGCAGGACACCGTCGAGGCCGCCCAGGTGCTCCCCGACCCGGTCGGCCAGGCTGGCCAGATGGTCATCATTGCTGACGTCGAGTTCGATCACTGGCGCCGGCTCCGGTAAGCGTTTGGCGATCCTTTCGGTGAGTTTGAGCGCACGGCCGAAGTTGGACAGCACCAACGTCGCGCCTTCCTGCTGCGCGACCTTCGCCGCCGAGTAGGCGATCGAGGCCTCCGTGAGCACTCCGGCGATGAGCAAGCGCTTGCCGTCGAGAATCCCCATTCAGTGCCCCATTCCCAATCCGCCGTCCACCGGGATCACGGCTCCGGTGATGTAGGCCGCGGCGTCGCTGGCCAGGAACGTCACGACGCCGGCGATCTCTTCAGTGCTGGCATATCTGCCGAGTGGCACCTGGCCGAGTATTTCGGCTCGCCGTGCTTCGGGCAGGTCACGGGTCATATCAGTGTCGACAAAACCGGGCGCAACCACGTTCGCGGTGATGTTGCGCGAACCGAGTTCGCGGGCGATCGACCGCGACAGTCCCACCAGGCCGGCTTTGGCGGCTGCGTAGTTGACTTGTCCCGCTGATCCGCTGAGCCCGACGACAGAGGAGATGAAGATCATCCGGCCCCACTTGGCGCGCAGCATCTTGGCCGCCACCCGCCTGGCCACGCGGAATCCGCCGGTCAGATTGGCATCGACGACGGAGGTGAACGACTCGTCCTTCATCCGCAACAGCAGCGTGTCGTCGGTGATCCCGGCATTGGAGACGAGGACCTCGACGGGTCCGTGCTCCTCCTCGATGGCCTTGACGGCCGCGTCGAGGGACTCAGGGTCGGTGACATCACACCGGACTCCGAACAGGCCCTCCGGCGGTCCGCTGCTGCGATAGGTCACCGCCACCGAGTCACCTTGGGCCGCGAAGGCCTGGGCGATGGCCAGGCCGATGCCTCGGTTGCCTCCGGTGACCAGAACACTTCGTCCCACGCGACTCCTCTGCCGTACCTCGCTGGCTCCTGCTGCCAGGGCGAGGCTATCGGTAGCACTCAGAGCAGCCGGTTGGTCCAGAGCAGGGACAGCGTTGCACCAAGGAAGGCCAGCGCCAGCCCGCCGCCGAGGAACCAGGGGGTGACCTCCCGGGGCTCGGTGGTGAAGCCGATCTGCGAGCCGAGGTCCTCGTACACCGCGGTCAACTCGGCCGCGCTGGCCGCCTCCTTGAATGTGCCGCCGGTCTCTTCGGCGATCAGTCGCAACGACTCTCGGTCGACGGGCACAGGCTGAGACTCGCCATCGATCTCGACGGTGCCGTAGTCCGTACCGAAGGCGATGGTGCTGACCGGCACGCCGGCGTCCTTCGCAGCATCGATGGCCTGGCTGTTCTCCCGGCCCACGGTGTTATAGCCGTCAGACAGCAGCACGATGCGCGCCGGCGGCGCCTCGTTGCCAGTTGACTCGAGGCTGGACTGGAAGTTGTTCAGCACGGTCAGCGCGGCGAAGATCGCCTCGCCGATCGCAGTCGCCTCGTCGAGTTCGAGGTTGTCGATCGCGTTCCTGACCGAGCCTCGATCGATGGTTGGCGTAACCACCGGTGTGGCGACCCCGGCGAAGGAGACCAGCCCCAGATTGATCTGCTCCGGAAGGATGTCGACGAAGTCCTTGGCCGCGGTCTGCATGGCCTCGAACCGGCTGGGCGAGATGTCGTCGGCTTCCATGGACAGCGACACATCCACAGCCATGATCACGGTTGCGCGCTCTCGCGGGACCCGAACTTCGGCACTGGGCTTGGCCAGGGCCACGGTCAGCGTTGCCAGGGCCAGCACCAGTAACCCGAAGGCGACGTGTCGACGCCAGCCCGGCCGCTTCGGGATCAGCCGACCGAGGAGCGCGACGTTGGTAAAGCGGGCCGCGTACTTCTTACGGCGAAACTGGAGCAGGACGTATAGCCCCACCAGGGCGGCAGTTGCCAGCAGTAACGCCAGCCACTGTGGCGCCAGAAAGGTCACAATGACACTCCTGTCGCTTCGCTCTGATTCGCTCCGCTCGATCGCCCAGCCTCGGGCGCTTCGCGCCCCGGTCGGTCCGCGCCTCCCTCGCTGGCGCTCGGTCGATGCTCCCGCCCGCTCGGCTCGGCTCGTCCCTCGCTGCGATGCTCACTCATCGGGACGCGCCTCCGGACGCGGTATGACGCCGGTTTGCGACGAACCGAACGATGTCGAGCAACCATTCCCGGTCGGTACGCAGGGTCAAGTGGCCGGCACCGGCACGTCGAAGCGCGGTCGCGATCTCGGCGCGCTGAACCTGTGCGGCCCGGGCGAAGCCCTCTCGGACGTCCTTGCGCTGTGTCGGCACCTCGATCGTCTCACCACTCTCGGGGTCCACCATGGTGACGAGTCCGATGTCGGGCAGTTCTAATTCCCGCGGATCCATGACCTCGATGGCAAGCACGTCGTGTCTGGCCCCGAGGCCGCGAAGCGGGCGTTGCCACGATATGTCGCCAAGAAAGTCCGAGATCACCACGACCAGCCCGCGTCGACGCGGCGGTCGGCGCAGCAGCTCCAATGCCGCACCGAGATCACCGCGTCGCCCCGACTCGGCACGATCGGTGGTAGCGGCGATGCGCAGCAGCCGATTTCCGGCCGCCCGCCCAGACCTGGCCGGGATCCGAATGACCTGCGTCCCCGTGGTGATGACCGCACCGAGCCGATTCCCGCCGTGCATCGTCAAGTAGCTGATCGCCGCCAGGCCGGCTATGGCGAGGTCGCGCTTCTCACACAACGCCGTGCCGAAGTCCAAGCTCGCCGACAGGTCGAGAACGACCCACGTTTCCATTTCCCGATCGACGATGGTCTGCCGGATGTGCGGCACAGTCGTCCGCGCAGTCACCGGCCAATCCATTCGGCGGACGTCATCTCCAGGGTGATAGATGCGAGACTCCCCCGCCTCGGTGCCGGCACCGGGCAATAGCCCCAGGTGGTTGCCGTGCAGCAGACCGTCGAGCTTGCGACGGACCGTTAGTTCCAGGCGGCGCAGGACGAACTCGGCCGACTCGTCGGCCAGCCGCGGTGGCGCTGGAAGGCTCACGCCGGTCGGGCGGCCTGGCTAGCAGCCGGCGGACCACCATCCTGACCGTAGGGACTCGGCTGCCCCCGAGAACTGCTGAACTGATCCGGAACGCGGGGGCCGCCGGGAGCCGCCGGACCGAAGCCGCCGGCCCGCTGCCGGGGGGTGACCTGGGGGATCGGCACACTCTGCAGGATCCGCTTGACGATGTGTTCGGTTGGGACGCCGTCGGCCAGCGCGTCGTAGGAGAGCACCAGCCGGTGCCGCAGCACGTCAGCGGCGACGTCCAGTATGTCTTGCGGCAGTACGTAGTCCCGACCGCGTACCAGAGCCAGCGCCCGGGAGCCGGCGATGAGTCCGAGGGAGGCGCGCGGGCTGGCACCGTAGGAAACCCAGTTGGCGACGTCGGGCAGCCCGTGTTCCTTGGGGTGCCGGGTGGCGACGACTACCCGTACGACATAGTCGACGAGCGCGTGATGAACGAAGACCCTGCTCGCAGTGTCCTGCAGCCGGATGAGGTCCGCGGCCTCGATGACCTTGTTCGCAGTCGGCGCCGAAACGCCCATGCGGTAGACGATTTCGCGTTCCTCAGCCGGTGTCGGGTAGTCGACGAGGATCTTCATCAGGAAGCGGTCGCGCTGTGCTTCCGGGAGTGGGTAGACGCCCTCAGATTCGATCGGGTTTTGCGTTGCCATGACCAGGAATGGACGGGGCATCGGATAGGTCTTACCGCCGATGGTGACCTGCTGTTCGGCCATGACCTCCAGCAGCGCCGACTGCACCTTGGCCGGCGCTCGGTTGATCTCGTCGGTCAGCACGAAGTTGGCAAAGATCGGGCCCAGTTCGGTGTCGAACGAGTCCGTGCCCTGGCGGTAGACCCGGGTTCCGACGATGTCGGCTGGCACGAGGTCCGGGGTGAACTGCAGCCTGGTGAAGGTGGCGCCCACGGTCGAGGCCAGCGTCTCCACCGCGAGCGTCTTGGCGACGCCGGGGACACCTTCGATGAGAAGGTGGCCCTTGGCCAGCAAGCCGACCACCATCCGTTCGATCATTCGATCCTGACCGACGATGACCTGTTTGATCTCGAAGAGGACGCGCTCGATCTCCCCGGCATCCTGGGCTGGTGGAACGGGAGCCGGTGAACTCATCGAGCTCCTCCTTGGGTTTGGTCGCCGGAGCGGGCGGGTGGGTGATGTCACGGGGGCGGGCGGGTGGGTCATGTCATCGCAGCGGGCGGGTGGTGCACGATCACCACACACCCCAAGGCGTGAACTGCCCGTAAAGGCCTCCATCGCTGGCAATCCGCACACTCGCCAGCGCCCAAGTCGTCCCACCGAGTGACTCACGGTGATATAGTTCGTTCTGCGTCGGGCAGCTCCCCCCGTGGCTGCCCGACGCTTCTTCTTGTCCTGAGCCGGCCCGCTCGTGCGTCTTGGCGCTGAGCCGCAGACCGGGCTCCCGGTCAGTTGATCTGGCGCTCGCGGTCCTTCCAAAACTCCTCACGGAGCTTGAACTTCTGGATCTTGCCGGTCGCCGTCCGGGGAATCTCCTCGCGGAAGTGCACGGCCTTGGGCGTCTTGTAGCCGGCCAGTCTCGAGCGCACGTGAGCGATGATCTCGTCCTCGGTGGCCGACTCCCCCTCCGCCAAGACGATCAGAGCGGTCACCTTTTCGCCCCACTTGTCGTCGGGGACACCGATCACGGCGACCTCGGCGACGGCCGGATGACTGAAGACCGCATCCTCCACCTCGATCGAGGAGACGTTCTCACCACCGCTGATGATCACGTCCTTCTTGCGGTCGGAGATCGTGAGATAGCCGTTCTCGTCGATGCTCCCGCCGTCTCCGGTGTGGAACCAGCCAGCCTGGATGGCTTCGGTGGTGGCCTCCGGGTTCTCCCAGTAGCCGCCCATGACGACGTTCCCGCGGACCAGCACCTCGCCTGACTCCGACGTCCGGATGCGGGTGCCGACAGCAGGCACCCCAGCTCTGGAGAGCACCGTGGCCTTCTCCTCGGCGGAGATGTCGTCGTACTCGGCTCGGGATCGGTTGACGGTCACCAGCGGCGTGGTCTCGGTGAGCCCATAGATCTGGTTGAATTCCCAGCCCAGTTCCTGCTCGACCCGGGCGATCGTCCGCGACGGTGGTGGCGCTCCTGCCACGACGATCCGAGTGCTGCCATGTCCGGGGGCCGGTCCGTCGAGCTGCGCGGCGGCGTCCAAGGTCATGTTCCAAACGGCGGGGGCACCCGCGGCGAACGTGACGCCGTGCCGGTCCACTCGGCGCAGGATCTCGGCTCCGTCGATCTTGCGGATGATCACGTTGGTAGCCCCGACGCCGGCCGCGGAGTACAACAGCCCCCAGCCGTTGCAGTGGAACTGCGGGAGGGTGTGCAGGTAGACGTCCCGATCTGACATCTGCATGTGCATCGCGAAGGTGACCGCGTTGAGCCAGATACCGCGGTGGGTCAGCTGCACGCCTTTGGGCCGCGCTGTGGTGCCGCTGGTGTAGTTCAGGGTCGCAGTTGCGTCCTCGTCGGGATCAGCCCACGGCCGCGGCTCGGCGTCGAATCGCAGCAGTGCGGCATCGCTCTCCTCGCCGAGCAGGAACTTGTGGTCGGCGGTGATGGACGACAGCGATTTGTCAAGCTCTGGGTCCACGAGCAGCACCCGGGCGCCACTGTGCTCGGCGATGTAGGCGACTTCCTCGGCCTGCAGCCGGAAGTTGATCGGCACCAGAATCCTGCCTGAGGCCGGTACGGCGTAGAGCAGTTCGAGCAGCCTTGCCGAGTTGTGGCTCACAATGGCCACTCGCTCACCGATACCTATGCCGAGTTCGTCCAGACCCGCTTGGATGGCGCGAGCCCGCCTCGCCAGCTCGCGATAGGTCAGGGAGCCCAGGGACTTGGCCGGCTGATCGGGTTCGTCGATGACACCGATCCGATCGCCGTAGACCAGTTCGGCCCGATCGAGGAAGTCGTTGACCAACAGTGGAACGCGCATGCAGCCACGCTAGTCGCCATATCTGGCGCCGACGAGAGCCGGCCGCACAGTCGGGACGGCGAAGCGGCGAGATTGTTGGCATCGACGCCAGCCCCGCGAGCTTAGGGTTACGCCGGCGCACACGATCCCGGTGCAGACCCAGCCGAGCAGCACGTCCACGACGTAGTGCTCCCCGGAGTAGACCAGGGTCAGCCCCATCAACAGGGGGTAAAGGGCGAGCAGGACCCGCCACACCCAGTTGAGCACCGGCCAGAAGAACAGGAGCACGAGCACGGCATAGGCAGTGTGCAGCGACGGCAGGGCGGCGACGAGGTTGACCTTGGCCTGGCCCTGGTCGAGCAACGAGCCCGCGGTGTGCAAGCCGACCACGTCCCAGCCCAAGCCGGATAGCCGGTCGATCGGCGGGATGACGCCTGCGGCGGCGGCGTACCAGGGAGGCGCGGCCGGGACCAGGATGTAGGTCGTCACTCCGAGCAGCGCTATCCCGACGACGTGCGCGGTGAAACTGATCCATCGCCGCCGATTCCGTAGCCAGAGGACTGCCGCGATGATCGGCGTGACGAGGAAGTGCGATACGTAGACCGCGGTGACCAGCACGTGCCACCAGGCGCCGCTTCCGCCCTTGGCCCAGGCATCCACCGGATAGAGGTGCTCCTGTAACCACATGGTCGGCAGGGTTCCGCCGAACATCCACGATTCCAGCGACGCCAGATCGGCCATGTGCAACGGCATGCCCAGCGTGTCCGCGAGGCCCCGGGTCAGGTCGTAGAGGACGAGGATCCCGATGAACGGCAGCCAGTCAAACAACAGCCGGACGATCGAGCGCCAGCCCCTGCCGAGGCAGGCGATCGACAATCCGGTGAGCAGCCAGGCGAACAGCGCAAGTCGTTCGGTCGGCACGCCTTCGGTCAGCACGAACACGCCGAGTACCACGCCGTAGGCGGCAGCCAGCGCGCGCCGGATCCATCGCCAGCTCAAGCCCGCGGCCGATCGCACATCAGGTTGGAGCAGAAACTGCGAATTGCTGCCCAGCGCGGCCGCGAGCGGGGGGGCAAACAGTGTGGCCGGTGGGCTAGTCGACGGCAGTGCGACCGGTAACTCGGTCGAAACATCCGTAGACATGCGGGCACCTTAGGCGACCGGCGCCCCTTCGGGCGTCGAACATGCTGGGAATGAGCAACCTCACGCAGCCAGGGCTGAGCGGATGCGGGAGGATGGAGGCCACACCCTGAACGACGACGAGTGGAGGCCGTGACCTGTGGGTTCGAGCAAGAACAGCCTGGGTTCATCGGGCCGGTTGTCGGTCGGCGACGACTCGTACCAGCTCTACCGATTGGACGCCGTCAACGGCGCTGAGAAACTTCCGTACAGCCTGAAGGTACTGCTCGAGAACCTGCTGCGGACCGAGGACGGCGCCAACATCACCGCAGAGCACATCCGCGCGCTCGCCTCATGGGATCCGCAGGCTGAACCGGACCAGGAGATCCAATTCACGCCGGCACGGGTGATCATGCAGGACTTCACTGGTGTCCCATGCGTCGTCGACCTGGCCACCATGCGCGAGGCGATGGTCACCCTGGGCGGTGACCCCGCCAAGATCAACCCGCTGGCACCGGCTGAACTGGTGATCGACCATTCGGTCATCGCCGACGTCTTCGCTCGCCCCGACGCCTTCGAGCGCAACGTGGCCTTTGAGTACCAGCGCAACGAGGAGCGCTATCAGTTCCTGCGCTGGGGGCAGATTGCCTTCGAGCAGTTCCGCGTCGTGCCGCCCGGGACCGGGATCGTCCACCAGGTCAACATCGAGCACCTGGCCCGGGTCGTGTTCACCGGTGCCGACAGTGCGGGCCCGACTGCCTATCCGGACACCTGCGTCGGAACCGACTCGCACACGACGATGGTCAATGGCCTGGGTGTGCTGGGCTGGGGTGTCGGCGGGATCGAGGCGGAGGCGGCCATGCTGGGTCAGCCGATCTCCATGCTGATTCCGCGCGTCGTCGGTTTCAAACTGACCGGAGCCCTGCCCGATGGCGCCACGGCCACGGATCTCGTGCTCACGATCACCGAGCGGCTCCGCGCCCACGGCGTGGTCGGGAAGTTCGTCGAGTTCTACGGCGACGGCGTGGCCGCCGTACCACTGGCCAACCGGGCGACCATTGGCAACATGAGCCCGGAATTCGGCTCAACTGCAGCCATGTTTCCCATCGATGCGGAGACCGTGCGCTACCTCGAACTCACCGGCCGGTCCGCCCAACACCGCGCCCTGATCGAGGCCTACTGCAAGGAGCAGGGACTCTGGCACGACCCGTCGCGTGAGGCGGCCTATTCCGAATACCTGGAACTCGACCTGGGGTCGATCGTCCCGTCGATCGCCGGTCCCAAACGTCCACAGGATCGGGTCGCCCTCTCCGATGCCAAGGCGTCCTTTCGCGAGGCGCTGCCCGACTACGCCGTAGGGGCTCCGAAAACCGTGGAAAGCACGCATTCCACGGTGGACAAAGCCGTCGCGGACACCTTCCCCGCCAGTGACCCGCCGGCCCTCGGTGAGCGGGACGGCAATGGCCCGCCGCACGGTGCTCCGGAAGGTCCCCCCGACGGCGCATCCGCCGAGCGTGACCGGCTGCGCCAGCCGACCCGGATCACGATGGAGGATGGCACGCAGACATCCGTCGATCACGGCCATGTGGTGATCGCATCTATCACCTCGTGCACCAACACCTCCAACCCCTCGGTCATGCTCGGGGCGGCCCTGCTGGCCAAGAAGGCAGTGGAGCGCGGTCTGACGACGAAACCGTGGGTCAAGACGTCCCTTGCGCCGGGGTCCAAAGTCGTCATGGACTATTACGACAAGGCAGAGCTGATTCCGTACTTGGAGAAGCTCGGCTTCCACCTCGTGGGATACGGATGCACGACCTGCATCGGCAACTCAGGTCCGCTGCCCGAGCCGGTGTCGGCGGCGGTCAACGAGTCCGACCTCGCCGTGGTAGCGGTGCTGTCGGGCAACCGCAATTTCGAGGGCCGGATCAATCCCGACGTGAAGCTGAACTACCTCGCCTCCCCGCCACTGGTGATCGCCTACGCCCTGGCCGGGAGCATGGATCTCGACCTGACCACCGAGCCCCTCGGCCAAGATGCCGACGGCAACGACGTCTTCCTGCACGACATCTGGCCGACACCGCAAGAGATCCAGGCCACGATCGAGGCTTCAGTCAGTGCGGAGATGTACACCAGGGACTATGCCGACGTCTTCGCCGGGGACGAGCGCTGGAAGTCCCTGCCGACCCCGCAGGGCGACGTCTTCGAATGGGATGACGAGTCCACCTATGTCAGACGTCCCCCGTACTTCGACGGAATGTCGGACGAGCCCTCGGCTGTCACTGACATCAGCGGTGGCCGGGTCCTTGCCGTTCTCGGCGATTCGGTGACCACCGACCACATCTCGCCCGCTGGATCGATTCAGCTGGATTCACCGGCCGGTCAGTACCTGACCGAGCACGGAATCGCGAAGCGAGACTTCAACTCCTACGGTTCGCGGCGCGGGAACCACGAGGTGATGATTCGCGGGACGTTCGCGAACATCCGGCTACGCAACCAACTTGTCCCCGGAGTCGAGGGCGGATACACGGTCAATCACCTCACCGGCGAGCAGCAGACAATCTACGACGCATCTCGCGCATACGCCGAAGCGGGATTTCCACTGATCGTGTTGGCAGGCAAGGAGTACGGGTCGGGATCATCGCGCGACTGGGCGGCCAAGGGCACGGCTCTGCTCGGTGTCCGAGCCGTGATCGCTGAGTCCTACGAACGGATTCACCGGTCCAACCTGATCGGGATGGGCGTCCTGCCGCTGCAGTACAGCGAAGGGCAGTCCGCACAGAGCTTGGGCCTCAAAGGCGACGAGGAGATCTCGGTCACCGGTATCACCGCGATGAACAACGGCCCTGTCCCGACCGCGGTCACGGTCATGGCCGGCGACAAGGAGTTTCAGGCCCGGGTCCGGATCGATACCCCGGGAGAAGCCGACTACTACCGGCACGGCGGCATCATGCAGTACGTCCTGCGCTCCCTGCTCCCCCACTGAACCCGGTCTTGTACCGACGGGAGTGAAAACCGTGCGGGTGTGCGTGGTTGGCGCGGGAGTGATCGGGTTGACGTGTGCCGTGCGGCTGGCCGAGTCCGGGCATTCGGTCCACATCGTCGCCGCGCAACCGGGCTCTGAGTCGGTCTCCGCGGTGGCTGCGGCGATGTGGTTTCCGTACCGTGCTTACCCGCAGCACCGGGTCCTCGCCTGGTCCATGACTTCCCTGGTCGCGTTCGAGGCACTGGCCCAGGACCCAACCACCGGGGTTGCCATGCGACGCGGTGTTCAACTCCACCGGCTCAGTGAGCAGGACCTCTGGTGGGCCGAGAAGTTGCCGAACGTCACCTCGCTCACGCGGACGGATCTCTCCCCGCACCTGGCGACGAACCCTGGGTTCGTCGGCGGCCTTGAAGCCAATCTCCCGATCATCGTCATGAGCCGCTACCTGGAGTGGCTTGTCAACCGCTGCACGGACCTGGGCGTGACGACGACGACCGAGGTCCTGCTTACCGTCGGCGGGGCGGATCCTTCCGCCGACGCTGTCGTTTTGGCCGTCGGCATGGGTGCCCAGACATTGTTGGGCGACGGCGAGGTGACGCCAATCCGCGGGCAAGTGGTGCGCTTGGCGAATCCAGGGCTGACCGACTGGCTGCTCGACGAGGACGACCCGGCGCAGTTCTGTTACGTCATTCCGCGCTTCGACGACGTGGTGTGTGGCGGCACCGCGGAAGTGGGCCAGAGCTCGCTGGAACCGGACGCCACAACCGAAGCCGTCCTCCTGAGCAGAGCCCGAGCCCTGGCGCCTGAACTCAACAACGCTCCAGTCGTCTCCCGAGCGGTTGGTCTACGCCCCGGTCGTACGGCGGTCCGGCTCGAGCGATGCGACGAACTGGACCCGGCGGGGCGACCGGTAGTGGCCTGCTACGGCCACGGTGGCGCCGGGGTCACGATGTCCTGGGGCTGCGCTGAAGAGGTGGTGGCCCTGCTGGGCCACTGAGCGCTTCGCGGGAGTTGCGGAAGGTTCAGCGGGCAGGCATCGGACGCGGCTCCTGGGCAGCGAACTGCGTGCGATAGAGATCTGCGTACCGGGCGCCCTGGGCGAGCAGTTCGTCGTGTCGCCCCGACTCGACGATTCGGCCGTTCTCCGCCACCAGGATCTGATCGGCCCGCCGGATCGTCGACAGTCGGTGCGCGATGACCAGTGAGGTCCGGCCGATCAGCGCCGACTCCAACGCAAGTTGCACGGCGGCCTCGGACTCGCTGTCGAGGTGGGCGGTGGCCTCGTCGAGGATCACGATGTCGGGTTCCTTGAGCAGCAGTCTGGCGATCGCCATGCGCTGCTTCTCCCCGCCGGACAATCGATGCCCCCGATCGCCGAGCACCGTGTCCAGTCCGTCCGGAAGCGTCTCGAGCAGACCTTCCAACTGCGCATCTCGGATCGCGGCTCGCATTTCCTCGTCGGTCGCCTCCGGCCTGGCGTAGGACAAATTGGCCCGGATCGTGTCGTGGAACATGTGCGCGTCCTGGGTGACCATCCCGATGCGGGAACGCAGCGAACTCAGTCGAACGCGGCGGATGTCGACTCCGCCGACGAGGACCGCACCCGACGTCACGTCATACAGCCGCGGGATCAGGTTCGCAATCGTGGTCTTGCCGGCTCCGGACTGACCGACCAGGGCGATGAGTTGCCCAGGAGCAGCGGTGAAGGAGACACCGTGCAGCACCGGAGTCGAGGTCTTGGAGTCGATCACGGCGATGTCCTCGAGTGAGGCGAGCGACACCTCCTCCCCACTGGGATAGGTGAAGCGCACGTCCTCGAACTCCAGCGATCGGGATCCGACCGGCAGATCCACCGCACCGGGGTGATCCTCGATACCAGGCCTGAGATCCAACACCTCGAAGACCCGGTCGAAGGAGACCAGCGCACTCATGACGTCGACCCGAATGTTCGACAGGGCGGTCAACGGGCCGTACAGCCGGGACAGCAGCAAGGCGAGGGACACAACCGTGCCGGCATCGAGACTGCCCTGCACCGCCAGTACGCCGCCGACGCCGTACACGAGCGCGGCTGCCAACGAGGCAACCAGGGTCAGCGCAACGAAGAAGATCCGGCCGTACATGGCCGAGACGACTCCGATGTCCCGAACCCGGCCGGCTCTACCCCGGAACGACTCGGCCTCCTGCTGGGGTCGGCCGAAGAGTGCCACCAGCAGCGCGCCCGCGACGTTGAAGCGCTCGGTCATGGTGGCGTTCATCGACGCATTCAGGTCATAGCTCTCACGGGTGATCTTCTGCAGTCGCCGACCGACGATCCGAGCGGGAAATATGAAGACGGGAAGGAGGATCAGCGACATCAGCGTGATCTGCCAAGACAGGGTCAGCATCACCCCGACGGTGAGGACCAGCCCGACGACGTTGGAGATCACACCGGACAGTACGGACGTGAATGCTCGCTGGGCGCCGAGGACATCAGAGTTCAAGCGATTGACGAGCGCACCGGTCTGGGCCCTGGTGAAGAATGCGATCGACATCTGCTGGACGTGCTCGTACACCTGGGTGCGCAGGTCATAGATGACGCCCTCGCCGATCCGGGCGGAATACCAGCGCTGGGCCAACGACATCAGTGCGTCGAAAACCGCCAGGCCGGCGATGATGGAGGCCAACCTGATCACCGCTCCCGTGCTGCCGGAGTCGCTGGAGATCACGTTGACGATGTCACCGGCCAGTACCGGGGTGGCCACTCCGGCGATGGACGCAAGAACCACCAGGATGATGAAGATCGTCAGGTCGCGCCGGTATGGGGTGGCATAGCCGAAGACCCGCCGCCAGGTTCCGGCCGGAATGTCTTTGTCCTGGTCCGCGGGGTCGGTCGAGAAGGATCGCATCGCCCGCCAGGACGACACGCCTGCCATATGCCCCACGTTGGTCACTTGGTCACCTCCATGGATCCCAACCAGAAGCCAGCCACGCTCCGGCCGCTCCACTCGGGCATACAACACCCGCGGTCTGACGCCTGTTCCCTGGCCGGGGCAGGGTCAGCCCGAGCCGAGTTGTCGCAACATCGCTACCTGGGCCTGCCGCTCAGCCGCACATTGCTCGACCCGGGTCCGATCGGCTGCCCCGAGGAGCAGTTGTTTGGTCGCTGTCACAGATCTGGCGGGGCCTGCCAGAAGAGCGGCGACCAGATCCTCGACTGCATCGGCCAGTTGCTCCGGCGGCACGACGGCGGTGGCCAGGCCCAATGCGGCCGCCTCGGTCGCGTCGACTCGTCGACCGGTCGCACACATCTCCAGGGCGCGGGAATAGCCCACCGCTCGTACGAGCGGTGCAGTCCCGGTTAGATCCGGGACCAGGCCGAGCGATGTCTCGGCCATGCACAGCATCGCGTCCGCACTGAGCACCCGCAGATCGCAGGCCAGGGCAAGTTGAAATCCGGCTCCGATCGCATGTCCGTGCACCGCGGCGATCGAGATGGCAGGTCCAGTCGTGAGCCAGGAGAACCCAGCCTGGAATTCCGCGATGCGCTCGGCGATGTCGTCGTCGGTCCCGGTAGCCGTAGCCGCCAATCCCTCTTCGACTGCTGGATCGGCGGTGAACAAGCTGCGGTCGAGGCCAGCCGAGAAGGCGCGACCTTCACCACGCACGACCACGACCCGAACTCCTGGGTCGAGACCGGCACCGAAGGCGGCCAGCGAGCGCCACGTCGCCGGCGTCTGGCTGTTGAGCCGGTCCGGGCGGTTGAGGGTGATGGTGGCCACTGGGCCGTTGACGTGTAGTTCGACCCCGGCGTCGTCAGAGTGTTCCGGAGTCATCGCCGCAGACTAGGCCGGCGGCAGATCAGGGTCCCGCAGTGTGAGCGCTTTAGGAGCTCAACAGAGTCAATTCTTGCGCCGATTAGCTCCTCCGCGTGCCCGCATGACGTGACCCGACTCGACCAGCAGCCGGTGCACGAAGCCGTATGACCGCCCAGATGACGCCGCCAGAGCGCGCACGCTTTCCCCTGCTTCGTACCGCTTCCCGAAGTCCCCCGCCAGAACCTCGCGCTGCTGCCCGGTGATCCTGGCACCTTTCTTGAGTTCAACCATTCCTGTGAGACCTCCGGTATCGACACACGTATCTTGACCCCAGCCAACCGTCGGTCAGCTACCCCCGGCCCTTCGACCCGAGCTGGCCAACTCGCCGGTCAGCGGGGCTCAGCACACCCTCTGGCGCTACTCGCCACAAGACCTTTAGGCCGCCACCCGATCCGTGAAGGCAAAAAAAGCGTCACTGGGGACCCGCGGTCGACGGCACCACCCTTACAGCGTAAAAAGTGGCTATGCCTCGACTGCGCACGGTCTCACCGAACTCCCCGGGTTGGACCCGGCGCCGCGCCGGGAAGGGCTTCGTCTACCTCGATGAGGATGGAAACCGGCTGAGCACCGACGCGGCCCTGCGCTGCAAGCAACTCGTCATCCCGCCGGCCTGGACCGAGGTATGGGTCTGTCCCGTGGAGAACGGGCACATCCAGGCTGTCGGCACCGACGACGCCGGTCGCCGGCAGTACATCTACCACCGCAGGTGGCGGGAACTGCGGGACAAGAGCAAGCACGATCGCGTCCTCAAGGTGGCTGCCCGGCTGCCGGAGGCGCGGCGCACCGTGGCCCGCCATCTGGCCCTTGACGGAATGCCACGCGAGCGGGCGCTGGCCGCTGCCTTCCGGCTGCTGGACCTGGGGTTCTTCCGGATCGGCGGGGAGAGCTACGCCGAGCAGAACGGCAGCTACGGCCTGGCGACGATCGAGAAGCAGCATGTCCGGATCGAGGGCGGCTCGGTCGTCTTCGAGTACAAGGCCAAGTCAGGCAAGGAACGGCTGATCGCATTGGCGGACCAGCCGGTCCGCGATGCCATCGAAATCCTGCGCCGCCGGCGCGGCGGCGGACCGGAACTGCTCGCCTACCAAGAGAGCAGGCGCTGGCGCGATGTCACCTCAACGGACATCAACGGGTACGTCAAGGAGGTCGTGGGCGATGACGTCTCGGCCAAGGACTTCCGGACCTGGCACGGAACGGTTCTCGCGGCAGTCGCGCTGGCCGCTGAGAACGACAAGAGCGCCTCCAAGGCTGCGCGAAAGCGCGCCGTGGCCAAGGCTATGCGCGAGGTCGCCGAATACCTCGGGAACACCCCGACCGTGGCCCGCGCCTCCTACGTCGATCCCCGGGTCGTCGATCTGTTCGAGGACGGGATCACGATCTCACCGGCATTGCGCGTCGTCCGCGAGAACATCTCCCTCGGCGATGGCGCGACCCACGGGCGGATCGAACAGGCAGTTCTCGATCTGCTCGAGACACCCCCTGCGGCTTTGCTGCGCGCCGCCCGGAGACGGTCCGGACGAGTGCGGCGTCGATCGCCTGCATCGCTTGCCGGAGCTAGGCTCGAGCCGGTGGCAGCCACCGGATGACCGCCGGTCCTAGCAGCACGGTGACCGCGGCAAGGATCGCGACCAGAGCGGCCACCGACAGCGCGTACGAGCCCCACGCGAACATGGCGTACACGAGTACGGCCACGACTTCGGCGAGTAGCCCGGACACCGAGGTAACGGTCGCCCGGGCACCCTCCGCGATGCTGTCCTGCAGTCGGATGTCCGAGACCACGATGGCCAGCTGGAGCGCGCCGTAGCCCACTCCCACCGCCACCATCCCGAGTGGACTGTCGCTGAGCGCTCCGGCGGCGATGCAGATCCCGGCGACCATCGTGAGCCCGCCGATCCGCGCGTTACTCCACCTGGCCGCCCGGGTGGCCAGGATGCCGCCGATCGCCTGGCCGGCGGCGGGGATCACCAGAAGTAGTGGGATGGCCACCGGAGAGGCTCCTTGCTCGTCGAGCAGGAGGCCGAAGTACTCGTCGAAGGCCAGCAGCCCCATCAGGACTGCGCTGGCCAGCACTCCCCCGCGTACGACGCGACTCGTGGCCGCCTCGCGGAGGCCGACCCGCAGGGCGTGCATATAGCGGCCGGCGAACCCTGCCGCTCGCGCGCGCACCGCGTCCGACTCCGCTTCCAAGATCGACGATCCGCCGGCCCCATGATCGCTTTCGGAGAGGTCCTCGGCCACAGCGACATCCGCGGCTGAGATGACCGGTGGGGTCGAGGGCAGCGAGGCAGCAACGAAGAACTGCACGACGCAGACCCCGACGCTCACCCAACCGGTCAACGCGTAGCCGCCGACGGACACCAACGGCGCGGCCAGCAGAGTCGCCAGCATCATCGCGACGAGGGTGAGCGAGGTTCCGAGGCCGATTACCCGGGCGTACTGCTCGCGGGCACCGACCGCCGCCAGTTCGTCGTAGGCAAGAGCCTGGAACGTCCCCGACGACAAAGCGCTCGAGAGCCCCCACAATGCAAATCCCGCGGCAAAACCCGCGGGGACAGGGAAGATGACCCACGTCGCGAAAGCAGCCCCGTACGCGATCGAAGAGAGGCAGAGCAACAAGCGTCTGGACACGATGTCGGCCCAGGCACCTGAGGGCACCTCGAGCACGAACGTCACTACCGACCAGAGGACCAACAGACCGGAGATCTCGGAGGTCGACAACCCGCTGTCGGCGAAGAGGAGGGCATACACCGGGAAGATGGGCATGAACTCGTCTAGGGCCAGGAACGCGATCAATCGCCGGACCAGGCGGCGCCGGGAGACGGTCATCGCCGAACCGCCAACCGCGGCCAGACGAGATCAGTTTGGGGAGTCTGGTTGCGTCAAGTCTGGTGACTGGGGTACCGCACGGCGATGAGCGTGCAGGCACCCATGGCGCTCGTCAACTGAATTCCGGCCGACCAGCAGCGCCACTCAGCCAGCCGCACCTCCCACCACCAGGGTCATCGGCGTCGGCTTCAGTGGTGCCGCCGCTGCCACGCGGTCGCGGCCAGATCGCTTCGCTCGGTAGAGCACGTTGTCCACTACATGGAGGACCTCTTCGACCGTCGCCGCGACAGGCGCTTCCATCACCCCGAAGCTTGCGGTAACCGAAAGCCCCTCGTCGTGCTCGTAGCCGGCCAGGGCAAGCCGCAACCCTTCGGCGATGTGCATCGCCCGGTCCCGACCGACCCCGGGCAGTAACACCAGGAACTCGTCACCGCCCCATCGCCCGAGCATGGCGTCCCTAGGTACCCGCTGGCGGCTGAGGTGAGCTACACCTCGCAGCACCCGGTCTCCGGTGTCGTGCCCGTAGGTGTCGTTGATCCGTTTGAAATCATCCAGATCGAAGGAAATCACCGATAGCAGGTCGGGCGAATGCTCCTCGGCCAGCAATGCGCGCAGTCGGTCGCCGACGCGCCTGCGGTTGGGCAACCCGGTCAACGAGTCCTCGAAGGCGAGCACGCGCATTCGCTCAGCCTCGATCTGGGAGACCAGCAAGGAGTCTCGGCTGCGGGCGAGGACGTAGATGAAGGCCGCGATGACGATGACATAGCCCTCGTACTGGAACAGCAACCCGAGAAACTCACCGTTGCCCCAGAACCGAACGACGCCGATCACCGCCGATGCGACGGGCACCAGCAAGGAGGCAACCAGCGCCCAGGTCGTGCCGTACCAGAGATGGGCCAGGACGACCAGCAGCGTCATGTTCATGAAGACGCCCGGGGACAGCGAGTCCCAAGCCTGACGGTCGTCGGTGGTCTGGGACAGGCCGATCGCCATACTGCCGAGCCAGACGACGGCCAAGACCCAGAAGCCGCTCCGCTCGACCACCGCGAGCGAACCCCGGTTGCGCATCAGGACGCACAGGGCCAGGACCAGGTACAAACTCAGTGCCGGAAAGACGTACCGGGTCTCCCAGGGGCTCGCCCAGCCGAAAAGCGAGAACAAGAGGCAGAGGACGAGGCCGACAGCGGCAACCCACAGGTACAGCCGTCGTCGCGCCTCTGGGGCCATTGGGGACGCCTCAATCCACACCCCGTGCCACGTCCACAATACCCTGAGTGAGCGTTCGGAACGCTAAGCGAGCGAGACCAGATCGATCAGTTCTTCGCTCCAGACGTCCTCGACGCCGTCTGGGAGCAGGATCACCTTCTCGGGGGCCAGCGCCTCGACCGCACCTTCGTCGTGGGTGACCAGAACCACCGCGCCCCTGTACGTGCGCAGGGCATCGAGCACCTGTTGCCGCGAGATCGGATCCAGGTTGTTGGTGGGTTCGTCCAGAAGCAGCACGTTGGCTCCCGAGCTGACCAGGCTTGCCAACGCCAATCGGGTCTTCTCCCCACCGGACAGCGTGCCAGCCGCCTGGTTCGCGGCGTCCCCGGTGAAGAGGAATGCTCCCAGGATCTTGCGTAGATCCCCGTCGGTGGCGTCCGGCGCCGTGGCGCGCATGTTCTCCAGCACGGTGCGGTCAACGTCGAGAGTCTCGTGCTCCTGGGCGTAGTAGCCGATCCGCAGGCCGTGACCGGGTTGCACCTCACCACTGTCAACGGGCTCGTGCCCGGCCAGGACGCGCAGCAGCGTCGTCTTGCCGGCTCCGTTCAAGCCCAGGATCACGACCCGAGCGCCTCTGTCGACGGCCAGATCGACGTCGATGAAGACCTCCAGGCTGCCGTATGACTTCGACAGACCGCTTGCGAGCAGTGGGGTACGACCACACTGAGCCGGTGTCGGGAAGCGCACCTTGGCTACCCGATCGGACTGGCGCACGTCGGCCAGCCCCGCCATGAGTCGATCGGCTCGGCGATCCATCGAGTGCGCAGCCCTGGCCTTCGTGGCCTTGGCCCGCATCTTGTCGGCTTGGCCACGCAACTGATCGACCTTGCGTTCGGTATTGGCGCGCTCCCGCCGGCGCCGACGCTCGTCTGTGTCGCGTTGGATCAGGTACGCCTTCCACCCCACGTTGTACTGATCGATCGTCGCGCGGCCCGCGTCGAGGTACCAGACCTTGTTGACCACATGCTCCAGCAGGCCGACGTCGTGACTGATCACGATCAATCCACCGCTGTGGTTGCGCAGGAAGTCACGGAGCCACGTGATCGAATCGGCATCGAGGTGGTTGGTCGGCTCGTCCAGAAGCAGGGTTTCGGCGTCGGAGAACAGAATCCGGGCAAGCTCGACGCGTCGGCGCTGGCCGCCGGACAGCGTGTGCAGCGGCTGGCCCAGGACCCGGTCTGGCAGCCCGAGGTTGGCGCAGATCCGAGCGGCTTCACTTTCAGCGGCATAGCCGCCAAGGGCAGCAAACCGGTCTTCCAGGTTGCCGTAGCGCTGGATTGCCGCGTCCCGCTCGGGTCCATCCGCATGCTCGGCCATGGCCACCTGGGTCTTGGCCAGCTCGTGCATGAGCGTGTCCAGCCCGCGAGCCGAGAGGACCCGGTCACGGGCGAGGATGTCGAGGTCGCCGGTCCGTGGGTCCTGCGGGAGATGGCCGTGCTCGCCACGGCGGTCGATCGCGCCACCCGCAGCTAACACCTCACCCGCCAGGGCCGTGAGCGTGGTGGTCTTGCCTGCACCGTTACGACCGACCAAACCGATCCGGTCGCCGGGTTGGACGCGCAGCGTGACACCCGCGAGAAGAGTTCGGGTGCCCGCGCGGAGTTCCAGGTCGGTCGCGGTGATCACAAGAACACC
>JALZIX010000437.1 GCA_030860025.1 Actinomycetota bacterium | reverse complement strand
GGGACTTTTTACGTGAAATGTCCCCTCAGATGGCCGTCTGACCGGACATTTCACGCGATAAGTGCGGGATGGTCCGAGGGATACGGCACCGCGCCGCGGGATCATGGCCGGATGCTCTTCCACATCTGCACCGACCAGGAGTGGCAGCAGGCTCGGGTGGCGGGGTCCTATATCGCCGAGGCCCTGCGCCGGGACGGGTTCGTGCACTGCTCGGATCCGGGGACGGTGCACCTGCCGGCGAACCGGCTCTATACCGAGCGCACGGACCTGGTCCTGCTGCAGATCGATCCGGCACGGCTGTCGGTGCCGGTGAAATGGGAGCCGGGGATCGACGAGGATCCCTCGGGGCCCTGGTACCCGCACATCTACGGCGAAATCAACCTCGACGCCGTTGTCGCCATACACCCGCTCGTCCCGAACGACGGCGGCGGATTCACCCCGGTCCAGCCCGACCGCGCACCACCAGCCTGAACCAGCCGCGCGGCTCCCCCAGTCTTGACGCCCCCCGCATCTGGGATGTTCAGGGGGCGGGCGCGGCGGCGTAGGCGTCGGCGTAGGCGAGTACGTCGCCGACGTAGCTGGCCGAGTTGTTGTACCGGGTGAGCGCGGCAATGAGCTGCGCGCGATCGGCGAGGTCGGCGGGCCCGATGCCACACAGGAAGGCCGCTGATCCCAATGCGGCGTCAAAGATGTTGTGTGGATCGTCCAGGCCGTCGCCATTGCCATCCCGCGACCAGCGAGTCCAGGTTTCGGGAAGGAACTGCATCGGACCGACCGCCCGATCGAACTCGACGTCACCGTCCAGCGCGCCCCCGTCGGTGTCGATGATCGGCGTGATGTTGCCACCGACTCCGGACCCGTCCAGTCGTGGCCCGATCACCTGCGGAGTGACGTCGCCGTTGGCAGCCAGCGTCCGCCCCCGGGCATGGCCGGACTCGACCGCGCCGACGCCGGCCAGGATCGACCAACTCAGCCCCGTGCATCCCGGCGACAGCTCGACTACGCGGCTGGCCGCGCCAACGTAGGCGGTCATGATCAGCGGCGGTACGGCCGGGGCGGCGAAATTCCGCTCCTCAGTGTCCCGCCCTCCGGCACCGGCAAGGTTGACGGCGATTGCGACGAGGACGAGCACGACAACGACCAAGAGTGGTACGCGCAACGACCTGGTCACTTTCACCACTGTACGAGCGCGCCGCTACCCCCGATCCCTTGACCGTTATGCGCATAACGTCCCAACTTCTGGCCCCGAAACGGGTGGTTATGCGCATAACGTCCCAAATCTGGCCCCGGGACCGGGGCGTTATGCGCATAACGTCCGGGATCTGGGTTCGATGCGCTCAGCTGAGGACGTCGGGGAGCGGGTTGTGCTCGGCGGTCCAGCGATGAACGCGTACGGCCTTGCCGATTTCGATCCGCGGCAGCTCACCAACGCCGACGACCCGGACCGAGCAGCTGACGCCCAGCCGTTGCTTGAGCGCCCCGGCGATCGCCTCGCCCAGATTGTTTGCCACATCGCTGCCGAGGGTCTCGTTCGCGGGCTCGGCCAGGACCAGCACCGACGGCATCTCGCGACGCTGGTCGATCACGATCGCGTACGAGGTACCGATGCTCTCGTCGGCCAACAGGACCGCTTCGATCTCGGACGGATAGACGTTCACGCCCCGGATGACGATCATGTCGTCGCGCCGGCCAAGAATCCGCGACATCCGGGTCAGCGTCCGCCCAGTCCCATCCGGCTCGCGGTAGAGCCCAGCCAGGTCGCCGGTGCGGTAACGCAATACCGGGAGCGCTTCTTTGGTCAGCGTCGTGAAGACCAATTCGCCGACCTCGCCGTCGGCCACTTCCGCCCCGGTCTCCGGATCGATGCACTCGACGTAGAAGTGATCCTCGTTGACGTACATCTTGTGGTCGGATTCCGCGGTCTCGAACGCGACTCCCGGTCCGACCACCTCGCACAAGCCGTAGATGTCGAGCGCGGTGAGCCCCAGCCGGGCAGAGAGCTGCGCACGCATGGACTCACTCCACGGCTCGGCCCCGAAGATCCCCGCTCGCAGCGAGTTCTCCTCCGGCGCAACACCCTTCTCCGCAAGGGCGTCAGCGATCGTTGCCGCGTACGACGGCGTACAGACCAGGACCTCGGGTTCGAGATCCATGATCAGCTGGACCTGGCGCACCGTATTGCCGCCGGAGATGGGTACGACGTTGGCGCCCAACGCCTCTGCCCCGCCGTGCAGCCCGAGCCCGCCGGTGAACAGTCCGTACCCGTACCCGTTGTGGATCATCGTCCCCGGACCGGCCCCTGCGCCGGCAAGCACCCGAGCGTTGACCTGACGGAAGATGTCCAGGTCGTTCTCGGTGTAGGCGACGATCGTCGGGCGCCCGCTCGTACCGCTGGTCGCGTGGATCCGCCGCAACTGCGAACGGCGAACCGCAACTGCCTTGAGCGGGTACTGGTCCCACAGGTCCGGCTTGCTGATCGTCGGGATCGAGCCGAGATCCTCGATCGTGATGTCGTCGCTCACGTCGGCAAGCTGCCGGTGATAGAAGTCGTTGATGTCCTTCAGCCGGGTCACCTGTGCGCGCAATCGGTGTGTCTGCTGCGCCCGGCGCTCCTCGACCGGCATGGACTCTGCAACCGGGTCGAACATCGGCATCCTCCTAGACTGTGACCGGACGGGGGGCCGTAAGACCCCGCATGACAAGCGCGACAACGGCTTCCGGAATGTCCGAGGATTCCATGCCACGCTCGGGCCGGTACCACTCACTGAGCGAGTTGACCAGGCCGAAGATCAGCTTGGTCGTCAGAACCGGATCCAGCCCACTAGTCACGGTCCCATCGTCCAGCGCCCGGCTGACCAGGTGGACGACCTTGGCGTCGAAGTCACGTCGGCGTTGCAATGCAGCCCGCTCTACGCGGGAGTTACCCCGCAGGCGCAGGAGCAAGGTGACGTATGGAAACTCCCGCATGAGGACCTCGACACAGCGGCGCACGACGCCAGCCAACTGGTCGAGAGCGCTGGCCTGGGGATCGATCTCGTCAAGCACCCCGAACAACGCAGTCAAGGCTCGATCCAGTGCTCGCTCGAGGAGGTCCTCCTTGCCGGCCACGTGGTGGTAGATCGAGGACTTGCTGATCCCGGCCGCGGCCGCGAGATGCTCCATCGTGGTGCCGTCGTAGCCCCGGGTGTTGAAGACGCCCACCGCGACGGCCAGCAGAGAATCGGCGTCGTACGGGCGTCGCTGACCGGCTTTGGAGCGACGCGGCGCGGTCATGAGGCGCACCCTAGCCCGCACGGATGGTCCGGTGGACCCGTCCGGCGGGGTCCCGATTACCCGGAATTCGGCAGGCCGATCAGACTGGCCGAACCGAGAGCACTGCACCCTGGACGGGCGCCGCTCAGTCCGCCGCGGAACCAGGATGGCGAACGGTACGTGCGTACTTCGCCGGGGACTCGCCGACCACAGCGGTGAATTCACGGATCAGGTGCGGCTGGTCGCTGTAGCCGAGTTCCACGGCGAGAGCGGCCCAGTCCACTGATTCTCCCGAGGCTGCTCGCCCGGCGACTTCATGCAGCCGATAGCAACGGATCACCCATTTGGGACCGATGCCGACGTAGTCGGTGAAGAGCCGCTGCAGCCGCCGTACGCCGACCTGGTACCGCTGCGCTACCGCGTCAACGCGGGTCATGGCCGGATCGTCACGGATGCCGTCCACGATCTCAGCCACCTGGTCGACGATCGGATCGAGGGGCGGGACGAGCGGCGTGAGTACGTCGTCCCCGGTCGCCGCGGCCGCGCCTGCGGACGGAGCCGCTAGTACCGCTTCGCGCCAACGCTCGACATCGATGTCGAAGTGCTCCTCGATGCCGACCTCGCGATCGGTGAGCATCGACACCGGCCCGGCCAGAAACGGACGCAGCCCCCCCGGGCGGAAGCGGACGCCCAACAGCCTGCCCGTACCGGTCAAAGCCTCGGCGAACTGGAAGCTCGTCATTATCCCGGTGATCCTGGCCCGCGTCGGTTCGACGGACAGGTGCACGGAGGGACTGGGCAGCACCCGCTGTACGTGGTCCGGTCGACCGGTCAGGTCCCATTCGAGCACCCAGTGGTAGTCGACGAAGGGCGCGAGCGCGGCGCAGGGGGCGTGTCGGGTCAATGAGAAGGCAGCCGCGGTCAGGTCCGGGCGCAGGATCGCCCGAGCGTTCCCGACCGGCGCTGTGCTGTTCACGCTCTCAGCTTCGCCCTTCGCCGGGGTCTCCGCACCCCTGGGGTCCGCCCCAACGCGGTCATGCGCACATTTGTCACGAACCAACCGCATCTGCCGCGGTTATGCGCATAACCGCGCGGCGGGTGGGCGCGGATCCCGCCTGGGACCGACGATTGTCGCCGATTGCTATGGGAACCAGAGCCATCGCATGGCAGTCTCACCGCCAGTCATCGCTCCAGCATCGGGGGAAGGAGGCCGGGCCGTCGGAGGACGCCGGCGGCTCGGAGACGCACATGTCCCAACCACCGCACAGCCCGGCCGACCTCGGACTGGAGGTTGGGCATCCCCCCACCCGCCGCGGGCCCTCCTGGAAGGTTGCGGCGGCCGCGTTAGGAATCAACGTTCCAGTCCCAGCTGCCGGAAACCGGGCCGGGCAGGGAACGTGGAGCGTTGGGAGTCCGCCGCGTCGACTCGTCGATCTCCTGCAGGTCGAGCCGGGGCATCGCATCGGCTTCTTGGACGATCCGGCCGGGCGGGGTGCCCAACTGGCCGGTGAACTTCTGGGCCGGCAGAGCCGGGTGTTTCTGTACGGGGTGAACGTCGGCACCGGGCTGACGGTGCCGACCTACCGGGACGGCTGCTTTGACCTCGTGGTGTCGGCCGGTGACGGTCGGCACTGGACGCGGGTCTCTCGGGTGCTTGCCGACGTGCATCGGTTGGTCCGCCCGGGCGGGACGGTCGCGGTGATCACGTCGCATCCCCTGTCCGTACTCAGCCGCAGCCTGCGTCGATTCCCGCCCGGTGTCCGGCCGGGAGTCAGCGGTTCGTCCGGTTCGTACGTGTCGGCGGCGGCCGAGCGACGCGACGCCCAGGACATTGCGATCGGAAAGCGGCTTGTCGAGATCTTCGGATCCGCGGTGCGGACCGAGTTGGGCGCCCGGGTGGTCTGGCACGTGACCCAGGGAACCGACCACTAGAGCTCAGTCGGCTGGTGACCAGCCGAGGTGCTCAGCCTCCGCCGGCGCTGACATCTACCGACCAATTGCCGCCGCCGCCTTCTGCGCCGCCGTCCCACCAGTTTCCGCCCCCGGCGCCGTCAGGCCCAGACCAACTGGCGGCTGCGGAGTCAACGGCTGCCCCACTGTGCGCTGCCGGTCCACCCTCGCCGGGGTCGACGCTTTGGCGGTGCTCGGCACCGCCCTCGTCCACGTCGGCGTCGCCACAGTCGGCGGATGCAGCGCCGGCCCACGAGCCCGCGTAGAGGCCGGTCGCGAGCGCCGTACCGGCGTATGGCATCTCCACGGTCGTGGCTCTCCTGCCGAACAAATTCATCCCGTTTGACTCCCGGATCTCGATTCAAGCGCCCACTGACTGCGGGCGCACCTCTCAGCCTTGCCCTATCTCCGTATAGCCGGGACGAGCCCGTCCCAGCACTCCGGCGACAGTCGTGCCTACGATGCCTGTTGAAGTCACAGACGCCTTCGCGAGGAGTTCAGTTCCATGACGGCCACAACAACTCAGCCGGAAACGCAGCCGCAGGTCTTGCACGACATCTACGTAGGCGGAGCCTGGGTCCCGTCCACCAATGAAGCACTGATCGACGTCCACAACCCGTACACCGAGCAGGTGATCGCGCAGGTGCCCGCCGGCTCGGCCGAGGATGTCGATGCCGCCGTCTCCGCGGCTCGGGGAGCCTTCGAGTCGTGGTCACAGACGCCGGTGGCCGATCGGGCGGCGTACCTGAATCGGGTCGCGGACGTACTCACCGAGCGTACGGACGAACTCGCCGCGGTGATCACGTCGGAGCTGGGTATGCCGCTCAAGATGTCGAAGCTGATCCAGTTGGGTACGCCGATCGGCACGCTGCGCACGTACGCCAAGCTGGCCGAGGATTTCGAGTGGGAAACCGAGGTCGGCAACTCGCTGATCGTCCGGGAGCCGATTGGCGTCGTCGCCGCGATCACGCCGTGGAATTACCCGCTGCACCAGATCGTGGCCAAGGTCGCCCCGGCGCTGGTAGCCGGCAACACGATCGTGCTGAAGCCGAGTGAAGTCGCGCCGCTGATCGCGTTCGAGTTCGCCCGGATCCTCGACGAGGTCGGGCTGCCAGCCGGTGTATTCAACCTGATCAGCGGCGCCGGACCCGAGATCGGCCAAGCGCTCGTCGGTCACCCGGACGTGGACATGGTCAGCTTCACCGGCTCGGGACGCGCTGGCCGGGAGATCTCCGCGACGGCGGCCCAGACGATCAAGCGCGTTGCGTTGGAGCTGGGTGGCAAGTCCGCCTCCGTCATCCTCGGCGACCTGGACGACGAGGGGTTCGCCAAGGCGATCAAGTCCTCGGTAGCTCAGTGTTTCACCAACGCCGGCCAGCGGTGCACGGCGTTCAGCCGGATCCTCGTACCCGATGCGCGGCTGGACGAGGCCCTGAACGCTGCGGCGAAGGCGGCCGAGTCGCACGTCGCCGGTGACCCGATGACTGACGGAACCCGGTTGGGGCCCTTGGTTTCCGAGGCTCAGCGAGATCGGGTGCGCGGCTTCCTGGAGCGGGCGCTGGCCGACGGCGCGCGGGTGGTGTCCGGCGGCGCGGATGCCCCGGAGGGCGTGGAGTCCGGGTACTTCGTCTCGCCGACGGTGCTCACCGACGTCGCGCTGGACTCCGAGATTGCGAAGGAGGAGGTCTTCGGGCCGGTTACGGTCGTGCTGCCGTACTCCGACGTCGACGAGGCGGTTCGGATCGCGAACGACACGTCGTACGGACTGGCCGCTGGCGTCTACGGCGCGGACGGCGACGCGGCCGTGGCAGTGGCCAAGCGGCTGCGCGCCGGGCAGGTCGACGTCAATAACGGGCGGTGGAACTGGATGGCGCCATTCGGGGGTTACAAGCAGTCCGGAAACGGGCGGGAGTTCGGTACGGCCGGGCTCGAGGAATTCCTGGAGATCAAGGCGGTGCAGCGATGACGGTGTCCTTCTTCGCCCTCTATCGGACGCCGGAGGACGCGGATGCCTTCGACTCCCACTACTTCGGTACACACGTGCCGATCATCGCCGGGACGCCCGGCCTGCTGGAGAACAGGGTGCACCGGGTCAAGCGTCAGCTCGTGGGCGAGCCGGCGTACTACCTGGTTGCCGAGCTGGTGTTCGAGGATGCCGACTCGATGCGGGCGGCGTTGAAGTCCCCGGAGTGGGCCGCCTCCGGTACGAACCTGCAGGAGTGGGGCGGCATGGAGCTGGTCACGATGTTCACCACTGACGGCCCCGACGCCAGCGGCTAAAGCCGAGTTGATCATCGGCAAATTGGGCATTGTTTCGCGGAAAATCTCCGGTTTGCCGATGATCAACTTCGAAAGTGTCGGTGGGGTGGCGGAGGATGGCGTTCGTGGCGGCGCTGAGCTCTGAATCCGGGACCGTGGCATTTGCGACTGTCCCCAGCCCGGTCGGGGACGTGCTGGTCGCGGTGACCGAGGACGGCGTCGCGGCAACTGACTTCCGGGACTCCCCGCAGGCTCGGGCCCGCATCGCCGCGCGGCTGGGCCTGCCGGTGGTCGAGGACGCGGCCCGTACCGAACCGGCCCGTACCGAACTGGCGGCATACTTCGCCGGCTCGCTGCGCGCTTTCACCGTGCCGCTCGACTGGCGGCTGATGTCGTCCGCGCAGCGGCTGGTGCTGGGGACGCTCTATGACACAGTGGCGTTCGGTCAGGTCGTGACGTACGGCGAACTGGCCCGGCGAGCGGGCTCGACGATTCCCCCCCGGGGCATCGGTTCGATCATGGGCAGCAATCCGATCCCGATTGTCGTTCCGTGTCACCGGGTCGTCGCCGGGAACGGTCTCGGCGGATTCAGCGGCGGAGACGGCGTCGAGTCCAAGCAATCTCTGCTGGCTCTCGAGGGGCAGCTCCCGGCCGCACTCTGGTAACAGCGCGCCCTCGGGGTTCGGTGACACAAGGCGCCATTCGGCGTCCGTTTTCGCTGGCTGATGTGTCACGTCGCGCCGGGCTATCTCGTCAGAACGGTGTCGGCCCGAAAGAGCGGCCGCCCGACCTAGAACGAACGTGAAGGAGATAGTCGTGGCCCGAATCTCACTGGCCTTGCAGGACCGTACGAAGCAGCCCTCGTTCATGACCCGGCGTGCCCTGGCGTACGCCCGGAAGACCTACGGCATGGACGCAGACAATGCGCTCGCGATGAGCCACCACTCCGGTGTCTTCTGGCCGTGGGGGCTGATGGAGATGGCTGGCCAGCGCCGGCACAGCGTGTTGCCCGAGTACCTCGATGACCTTGTCGTCTTTGTCACCGCCGTACACCTGGGGTGCTCGTGGTGCGTCGACTTCGGGGCATCGCTGTGGGAGAAGAAGGGCCTGGACTCGGCGATCCTGCGGGCGGCACTGACGTGGCGAACGTCGGACATATTCGACGCGGACGCGCGTGCTGCCTTCGGGTACGCCGAGACGGTCAGCGGAGACCTGTCGAACGTCACCGACGAGATGGTGACCGACCTGCGTGAGCGGTTCGGGGACGCCGGTGTGGTGGAACTGACGTACTTGATCGCCCTGGAGAACATGCGGTCGCGGTTCAACGCCAGCCTCGGCATCAGCTCCCAGGGCTTCAGCTCCGGTGACGCCTGCGTGATCCCGTTACGAGCGCGCGAGGACTCGGCCAGCTGACAACGAGCGCGGTCAGGTGAGGTGAGTCAGCTTGTCCGGGGCCAGTACGGCGTAGAGCCCGGCGATCTTCCCGTCGCGGATCGTCATCGTGTACACCCCGATCTTCGGATCCTGCGGCCGGGTGCTGTCCACCCGGACCAGGAAACCGGGGTCGCCGTTGACCAGGACCGGCTCCATGGTCGTGCTGGCGCTGAACTTCTTCGCCAGACCGGTCAGGAAGCGTCCCACCTCGGTGGCACCCACAACGGGCCGTCCGGCGGCAAGAACCTTGCCCGCGCCGTCGCTGAGCAACACGACGTCAGGCGCGAGCAGCCGGGACAGGCGATCAACGTCGCCGGCGAACAGGGCCGCCGACATCTCGCCGAGCAGGATCCACGCCTCGTCCGGTGCGGCGCGCGGCGGTGGCTTGGCCTCGGCGAGGCGGCGGCGTCCGCGGGAGGCGTGTTGGCGCGCGGTGCTATCCGAGCAGCCGATGACCTCGGCGATGTCGGCAAAGTCCATTCCAACGACGTCGTGCAGCACCAGGGCCAACCGCTGTTCCGGACTGAGTTCGTCCAGCACCACGAGGAAGGCAAGGCGCACGGACTCGTCTCGTACGAGCACTCCGAGCGGGTCGGTGTCCGCACCGCCGCCGGCACCGCCGCCGACGGCACCAGTCGTGTTCCCGTCGGGAACGGAGGACACAAGCGGCTCCGGGAGCCACGGGCCAACGTAGGTTTCCCGCCGTACCCGTGCCGAACGCAGGTGATCCAGCGACAGGCGGCCGACCACCCTGGTCAGCCAGGCCCGTGGGTTCAGCACCTCATCGGCATGGGCCGCCCACCGCGGCCAGGCTTCGGCCACCACGTCCTCGGCGTCGGCCCAGCTGCCGGTCAACCGGTAGGAGACGCCGAGCAGGTAGTTCCGTTGCTCGGCGAAGATCTCAGCCGCGCGTTGTGCCTCCACGGGGACCACCTTCCCGTACGCCGAGCCGGTGCAGAACAGAAGACGAGATGAGCATTCATCCCGCACCGACCTGACGAGGCAGCGGAGCCGGGTGTGACACCTGTCCGGACAGTCCCGGGGCCGGTTGGCCGGCGGGGGCGTTCGGGCCCTTCTCCGGAAGTCAAGGTCGGCGGTAAGTAGGCCCCGTTGACCTGAGGCGAACGGGCTATCCCTCGGCGCGCGAGTCCTCGAGCAAGGCCAGGTGAGCGGGCAGTTTGCCGATCTCTCCCTCGACCGTACGTACGGCCATCCGAACGTAACTCGATCGAGCCATGGCCACCGTGATGCGGTTTCGCATCCGGGGGGTCACCTCGACGCTGATCGACACCAACGTCGTGTCGGGGCTCGCCGCGGCCATCTCGACCGAGACGACGACGGACTCCCCCTCGGTCTCGAGCCGGGTGGCAACAGACTTCTGCGGCGACCAGTCGACTATCTCGCCTGGCATCCCACCGTCAGGAACCGCCTCGCCGTCCGGCCGCTCGGGGAGGCGGCCCGAGAAGGCGCGGAATTTGGTACCGAGGCAGATATCGCCGGGGATGTCCACGAGCGCTGAGACGTCGCACACCGAGCAGTACGGCAGCAGCGTGGCCAGGGCGGCCCAGACCTGCTCGACCGGGTAGGCGACCTCGCGGCTCGCCGACGCCCGCATCGGCGGTGTTCCGGACGCACGCATAGATTGCAGAGCCTAGGCCTAGGGCGCCGCCAGAACTGTCGCGTCGGCGAGGGCGCGGAGGACTTCGGAGCAGCCACCGTCGATCCGTACGGTCGCGAACTCGTCGCCCCGCGTCGGCCCTCGATTGACGATGACGACCGGGATGTCCAGCCGCAACCTGGCCCGGCGTACGAACCGCAGTCCGGACATCACGGTGAGCGAAGAGCCGGCGACCAGCAGCAGCCTGGCCGAATCCACCAGGCTGAAGGCAGCCTCGACCCGCTCGCGGGGAACGTTCTCCCCGAAGAAGACGACGTCTGGCTTCAACCGGCCGCCGCAGCCGGTACAAGATGCGATCCGAAACCCGGCGACGTCGGCCAGTACGGCGTCACCGTCGGGCGCCGACTCGATCGCGGCACCCATCCGCTCGACGAATCCCGGGTTTAGCTCGGCCAACCGGCTTTGCAACTCCTGCCGCGGGGTACGGGCCCCGCAGTCCAGGCAGATGACCGCTGCGATCCGACCGTGCAGGTCGATGACGCTCTGGCTCCCCGCCAGCCGGTGCAGGTCGTCGACGTTCTGCGTGATCACCGCGCGTACGGCCCCAGCTCGCTCCAGGTCGACCATCGCGCGATGGCCGTCGTTCGGGGTTGCCCGGGTCATCCGCGCGTACCCCACATGACTGCGGGCCCAGTACCGCTGTTGCGCTGCCTCGCCCGAGCAGAACTCGCTGATCGTCATGGGCGTACGGCGAGGTGAGTCCGGTCCGCGGTAGTCCGGGATCCCGGAGTCCGTGCTGATGCCGGCCCCGGTCAGGGCAACGGCCGGACGCCCGTCGAGCACCTCGCGAAGTTCGTCCAGGGCCGCGGTCACCGATCCAGGCTATGTCGGTGCTCGCTTCTCGCGAGTTGATCATCGGCAAAGGCAGGTCTTCTTTCGAAAAAATGCCCCATTTGCCGATGATCAACTCCGGTCTTCAAGGTTTAGAAGCCGCCGAAGTCCCCGCCGCCGTAATCGCCGCCGCTCATCTCGCCGCTGGTGTCACCGCCGTAGCCGGGATCCCCGTACCCGCCGTCCCCGCCGCCGTCTCCACCACCTTCGCCACCGGAGTCGCCCCCGGAATCAGAACCGGCGCCGTCGCCGTATCCCTCGGCGTACCCCTGCTCGAACGCCTCGGTCGACGGAACCCCGGCCATCCCGCCGAACATCGTGCTGAACAGCAGCACCGAACCCAGGCCCCATGCTCCGCCGATCAGCGCTGGGCGCCACCACGGTTCGCTGTACCAGCCCTGCGGCACGGGCCGTCCGGCCACTCGGCCACCCGGGTAGTAGTGCCGGTTGCGCTCGCTCGCCTGGGGCGAGGCACCGTAGGTGTGCCCCTCGACATCGACTTCCCGCTCCTCGGTGACCGCGCCGGCCGACCTTTGGCCGTTGATCTCGGGCAACGGCGGACCAGGGTCAATGCCCATGGCCGTACGGGCGGCGCGCACGTAGTAGAGGCCCTCGACTGCCGTTTGGGTGACCAGCCGGCTCTGCGCGACCGATCGCGCTTGGTCGAGTTGCGAGCCGGCGGCGATGTAGCGCTCCGAGGCGTCGGCCAGCGCCTGCTTGGCCGGCCCGTCGGTGGCGGACAGGTTCGAGAGCTGCCCGCCGAGCAGTTCGTACCAACGCCGCGCTTCAGCCTTGGCATCCTCGAGCGAGGTGGCCGCCGTCTCCGTCTGCCGGCGATTCTGGCTGGACACGTACCACGCCCCCAACGCCACGATCACGACCAGGAACAACCAGAACTCCACGATGCTGATGCCTCCTCCGTGGGCCGACCGGCCCTGGGTGCTCTGTACCCGTCCTTACTCTGTCCAACGCGGCTGACCAGCCTGGCGTTCCTGCTCTTGACAGCGACATATCGATTATCGATACTAACGATAAGCGATATGCCGCCGCGTCACGAACCCAGGAGAACGGAGCCCGATGATGGCTGCCCCATTGCGTACGTCAGGCGCTGCGCCCCGTCGTCCTCGGGCCTTTGCCAGCCCGCGGATGATCGACCGGCTTTCCAGGCTGCTCCTCTACATCGGGGTCATCGGTGCGGTCTGGGGTGTCACCTACGACATCAACGGCGCCACCCGAGCCGGCGGCGACGTGGAGGTGGCTGTGCAGGCGGGTCCTGAGGTGATTCTGGCTGCCACCGGAGCCACGTCGGAGGGTGCCAATGAGACGGTGCTCGTGCAGTCTGATCTGGACTTCTACACCGGAATCGACTTTTCGAGTCCCGGCGCCCCTGGCCTGCTTGTAGTGCCGGACAACGTCTTCCAGATGAGTGTGTGGGAGTCAACGATGGCCGAACAGTTGTTGAACCGAGGGCATTTCGCCGTGCTTGGGATTTGTTTGCTGCTCGGTGCCGTTCTGCTGCGCAGGCTCATCGCGTCGATCAACCAGGGTGACCCGTTCCGTCGCGGCAATGCCGCACGCGTGGCGGGCATCGCGGGTCTGGTTGCCCTCAACGCCGTCGCCCAGTTCCTCCCCAGCATCGCCAGCAGCATGGTCCTCGAGCGAGTCGGACTAACCGGCGGTCCCCTAAGTCCGGCGCCGATTGCGTTTCCATTCGCTTCCATGCTGATCACCGCGCTCCTGCTGGTTCTCGCCGAGGTGTTCCGTCGCGGGCATGACCTTGCCAAGGACGTCGATGGTCTCGTCTGACTCCGCTGCTGGGCAGGGCGAGGAATACCACCGCGTCGTCTGCCACCTGGACCGTCTGCTCATCGAGCGCGGGATGACTCTCGCCGACTTAGCGCAACGCGTCGGCGTGACTGTGGTGAACCTGTCGGTGCTCAAGAACGATCGCGCCAAGGCCGTACGATTCTCCACCCTCACCCGCATCTGCGAGGTGCTGAACTGCCAACCGGGCGACGTACTGTCGCTGGCGCCTCGCCGCTAGGCCGCCGCCCAGTCTGCATCCGCTGGGGGAAGATTGCAGTCATGGCACGCACGCACGAGGTCACCAATCAGGTTCCGCCGCTGTACGGACATGACGTCTTCGGCGGCGATCGGGCCCTGTCCGAGGCCGTGGCCCGGCATTCGGCGGACGGCCCCGGCCCGCAGTTGTTGGCGTTGGGGCGGCTGGCCGGGACCGAACTAGCACACCGATGGGCGACCGAAGCCAACACGTACCCGCCGGTGCTGCGCACGCATGACCGGTCCGGGCACCGCATCGACGAGGTCACCTTTCACCCGGCCTGGCACGAACTCATGGGAGTCGCCGTCTCGCACGGCCTGCACGGCGCGCCCTGGGCAGCCCCACGACCTGACGCCCATGTCCAACGGGCCGCCGGCTTCCTCACGTGGGGTCAGGTGGAGTCCGGACATGGCTGCCCGATCTCGATGACCTACGCGGTGCTGCCGGCGTTGCGGCATCAGCCCGACATTGCGGCCGCGTACGAGCCCGGCCTGACCAGCCCGGCGTACGACCCGGGCTTGCGGGACCCGGCCACCAAGCGCGGTCTGCTCGCTGGCATGGGGATGACCGAGAAGCAGGGCGGGTCGGATGTGCGGGCGAACACAACTCGCGCCGAGCCGTCCTCCGACGGGAGTTGGCGGCTGACCGGCCACAAGTGGTTCTGCTCTGCGCCGATGTGCGATGTGTTCCTCGTGCTGGCCCAGGCTCCGGCCGGGCTGTCCTGCTTCCTGGTGCCACGGGTGCTCCCGGACGGTTCGCGGAATGTCTTTGCACTGCAACGGCTCAAGGACAAGCTGGGCAACCGGTCCAACGCCTCGTCCGAGGTCGAGTTCGACGGGACCCTCGGCTGGCTGGTCGGTCCCGAGGGGCGTGGCGTGGCCACGATCATCGAGATGGTGGCGATGACCCGGTTGGACTGCGTACTGGGCTCGGCGGCCCTGATGCGGGCGGCGCTGACCCAGGCGATCCACCACGCCGCTCACCGGTCGACGTTCGGCACGCTGCTGATCGATGCGCCGCTGATGCAGTCGGTCCTGGTCGATCTGGCGCTGGAGTCCGAAGCGGCGACTGCGTTGGCGATCCGGCTGGCGGCCGCCGTCGACAACGGGGAGACCGCATTCAGCCGGTTGGCGTTGGCGGCCGCGAAGTTCTGGGTGTGCAAGCGGACCCCCTACGCCGTGGGCGAGGCGCTGGAAACGTTGGGCGGCAACGGGTACGTCGAAGAATCCGGGATGCCGCGGCTGTATCGCGAGTCACCGCTGAACTCGATCTGGGAGGGTTCGGGCAATGTGATCGCGCTGGATGTGCTGCGGGCGATCGGCCGGGAGTCCGAATCCGTCGCCGCCGTACAGGCCGAACTGGACTCCGCGCTGGGAATCGACCCGCGCTTCGACGCGGCCGTGAAGGACCTCGGGCTGCTGCTGGCCGAGGTCGGCGCAGCGGAACCCCAGGATGCCCAGGGTCAGGCGCGCCAGGTAGCCGGATCTCTGGCGTTGGCGCTGCAGGGATCGCTCCTGCTCCGGTACGCGCCGGTCGAGGTCTCCAATGCGTTCTGCGCCAGCCGGTTCGGCGGAGCTGGCGTACGAGGGGGGACGAGTGGATCCGGAGTCGCGGGTGGATGTGCAGTGGCGGGGGTCTTCGGAGCACTGCCCCGCGGAATCCCGCTGCGCCGCCTGGTCGAGCGCGCCCGCGTCGGCTCATAACGTCATAACGAGCGTCTCCAGCGGGACTTATTACGGGAAATGTGCCCTCAGGTGACCGTCTGAGGGGACATTTCACGTGAAAAGTGCCTCATGGGTCGGGAGGTCCGGGGTCGGGAGGTCAGGGGCCGTACGAGCGCAGGCGGGCTTCGATCTCGTACATCGCCCTTGGTACGTCCACGGTCTCGGCCACTCGTACGGGCAGCGCCTCGTCGAGCGGCCCAGGGCCGAGTCCCGAACCTCGGCCGCCGCGCCGGTCGACCAGCGTCGTACCGCGGCCTGGTCCATGTCCACAGTCGACAGACACTCGCCGTTCGACGGTCTCGAGGACGCCTGGTGTGATCGCTTCCAGGACGGCAAGCGCATCGTGGATGACGACGCCAGGGCTGCCCTGCATGCGGACGTAGTGGTCGAGGTAGTGCGCCAGCA
>JALZIX010000431.1 GCA_030860025.1 Actinomycetota bacterium | reverse complement strand
CGGGATGGACGTGGGAGTAACCGAATCGTCCTTTGATGCAAAGGTTTCCGTGAGTGACGTCGTGGTCCTTGGGCGAGTCGACCCGCACGATCCGGTTGTCCTGCACGCGCAGGTCGAGGTTGCAGCCCACGCCGCAGAAGCCGCACACCGTACGGGTGGTGGTCTGCCTGGACTCATCCCAGGTGCCGTCCTGGCGCATGTCGTACTCGGACTTGGGCATCAGCGCCCCGGTCGGGCAGACGCCGATGCAGTTGCCGCAGTAGACGCACGCGGAATCCGGCAGCGGAGCGTCGTACTCGGTGGCGATCGTCGCGTCAAAGCCCCTGCCCGCCACCGAGATCGCGAACGTGTTCTGCGCATCCTCGCCACAGGCCTGCGTGCACTTGTAACAGAGGATGCAGCGAGCGTAATCGCGAATGTAGAGCTCGTCGTCGATCTTGACCGGCTGCGCGACATTCGCGGCGGTCAGCCCATCAGGCACCTCATGATGACCCGGCCGCCGGCGATCGCGCTCACCGGCAGCGGAGGCAGGTGCCGGCGGGCCGTACCGCCGGGCGTCGACCTCGTACTCCTCGTTCCACCGTTGGACGTCCGGGCCAGCCAGGGACATGTCCACAGAGGACGCCAAGAGTTCCAGCACCATGCGGCGGCTGTGCCGTACCCGATCGCTGTCGGTGCGTACGACCATGTCTTCCTCAACCCGTCGTGAGCAGGCGGGAACGAGCACCCGTGAGCCTTCGACCTCCACGACGCAGACCCGGCAGGCATTGACCGGCGCGAGATTATCCGAATAGCACAGCGTCGGCGTGTCCACGCCCAGCCCGCGGCATGCGTCCAGGATGGTCGAACCCGCTGGGGCGCGGACCTTTTGACCGTCGATCGTGATGTCAACGAGCCGTGAGATCGACGCGATGACCGGCAGCCGCCGACGAGCGGGGGGACCGGGTGGCGTTGCTGTTCCTACGCCGCTGCTGGGCCGGCCACGACGTCCGGAGTCCAGCGCACCTCGGTCTTGGTCAGCCGGTCCGTCGACGGACTCATTCGATGCTCTGGTGCCCGCCGTCATCCCAGCTGCCCCGTTCTCTCGTGAGCGTCGACACGCTCGAATGTCCGATCGAGCAGCCCTGCATTCAGCGCCGAGATCAGTGCCGTCGCCGCCGTGTGCCCCAGGCCGCAGATCGAGGCGCTCCCCATCACCCCGGCCAGGTCTGCCAGCAGCGCCCGGTCAACGTCACGTTCCCCGTTGGGCGACGGGCGACCAAGCCGTGCGAGGGCCTCCTCCTGCCGTACGGTGCCCACCCGGCAGGGCACGCACTGCCCGCAGGATTCATCGCGGAAGAAGGCGGCGATCCGGGTGAGCGTGTCGAGGAGGTCGACGGTGTCATCGAGCACGAAGATCACCCCTGAGCCCAAGGACGCGCCGATCTCGCGCGTCCCCTCGAAGGTCAGCGCAGTGTCTAGCGCCGCTTCCGTGACGAAGGTGCCTGCCGCGCCGCCGAGCATGATCGCCTGCAGCTTGCCGCTGCCGGTGATTCCACCGGCCAGCTCCAGCAGTTCGCGCAGGGTCGCACCGAATGGGACCTCGTACACCCCGGGTCTGGCAACGAACCCCGACAGGCAGAACAGTTTGGTCCCCGTAGAATCTGGGGTGCCGATGGCTGCGTACGCGGCGCCCCCCTCGAGCACGATGTCCGGAACGTTGACCAGTGTCTCGACGTTGCTGATCACCGTCGGCTTGCCGAACAGCCCGACGGCCACCGGAAACGGCGGCTTGTTGCGCGGCTCGCCACGGTAGCCCTCGATCGAGTTGATCAGCGCTGTCTCCTCGCCGCAGATGTAGGCACCAGCGCCTCGACGTAACTCGATGTCGAAGGAGAAGCCGCGGCCGAGGATGTCAGCACCGAGCAGGCCGGCCTCCCGGGCCTGGTGGATCGCGGAGTCCAGTCTCAAGGTCGCCAGCGGATACTCACCGCGGATGTAGAGATAGCCGTACTCGCAGCCGGTCGCGTACGCCGCGATTGTCATCGCCTCGACCAGCGCGAACGGGTCACCCTCCATCAGGACTCGGTCCTTGAAGGTGCCCGGTTCAGACTCGTCGGCGTTGCAGATGAGGTAGTGCGGCTGTGCCTTCTGCTCGGCAACGGCAGCCCACTTGCGCCCCGTAGGAAAGGCCGCGCCGCCGCGACCGAGCAACTTGCTGGCCGTCACCTCGTTGCGGACGGTTTCCGGCCCGAGGTCCATCGCCCGGGACAGCGCGCGGTAACCGCCTGATTCCCGGTAGGCCGCGAGGCTGGTGGCGTCGACAACGCCGATCCGGCGCAGCAGTCGCCACGTCCCCCGCTCAGGCTCCGCTGCCTGCGGAATGGACTCCACCGGTTCGAGGTAGTCCGGTACGGACATCTCGGCGCCGAGTAGACCCGGAACGTGCTCGGGCGTGGCAGGGGCGACCGCGACGTCCGCCTCGTATCCGGTGCGCTGCACCAGAAGCGCGGGAGCCCGCTCGCACAGGCCCAGGCAGGGGCTGGAGAGAAACGTGCAGCAGCCTTCGGGGCTGGGATGGTCGCCGAGTTGGGCCCGGAGCGCATCGGAGATCGGCCCGGACCCGGCGATTCGACAGGCCACGTCGTCGCAGACGTGGATGACTCGCCCTGCCTGTGGCTCGGTGGCCAGCATCGCGTAGAAACTGGCGACGCCGTACGTCTCGGCCGGGGGCACGTTGAGGCGCAGCGAGACGTAGTTCAGCGCTCCCCAGCTCACCCAACCGATGGCCTTCTGCACGGCGTGCAGAACGGGGAGCAACTCGGTACGTCGGGCCCGCACCGCGCCCCCGGTCCGCGCCGTGTTGGCATCGGCGGAATCCGTCCGAGCTCCTCCGGTCCAACGGCTCTCGGGCAGGCCGAGCAGTCCATCGACAGCCGACCGTTCGGCATCAGTGGCCGTGGCGCTGGACAGATGCAGGTCCACTCAGGCGCCCGTCAACGCATCTGAGGCAAGGGCATCCACGCGAATGGCGACGGCCTTGAATTCGGAAGTACCGGACTTGGGGTCCCAGTCGACCGCAGTGAGCACGTTGACGTCGCCCTCCTCACTAGCGTGCGGCGTCATCCAGGTGAGTCCTGGCCGCAGTGCCGAGTCATAGCTGATCGGCACCTCGATAGTGCCCCTTCGAGAGCTGACCCGCACGTGCGTCCCGTCGGCAAGTCCCAGCCGTGCTGCGTCCTCCGGTGACATCCGGAGGGTCTCCGCGTCCCGCATCGGTGCGGTCGAGAGGACATCGGTCTGCACGCCGGTGTTGTATGCGTCCAGGAGTCGTACGGTCGTCAGCCGCAGCGGGAACTCCTCGTCGACCACGTCGAGCGGCGGTTTCCATTCCACCGGACTGAACGGCACCGGCTCCCCCTCCAAGGGGTCGGTCCACAGCCGCTCGTGCAGGATCAGGGTGCCCGGGTGGTTCTCGTCGGGGCAGGGCCATTGCAGTCCGCCGTACTCCTCCAGCCGGGTATAGGACATTCCTGCATGCATCTTGGACAGGCTGCGCAGTTCGTCCCAAGCGTCCTCGCCGGTGAGCTCGGGCCAGTCATGCCCCATTCGCCTGGCCAGCGCGGCGATAATCTGCAGGTCGGGCTTGGCCTGGCCGGGTGGGTCCAGAGCCTTGCGGCAACGCTGCACGCGGCGTTCGGAGTTGGTGACCGTGCCCTCGGCCTCGCACCAGTCCGCGGCCGAGGGGAAGACCACGTCGGCCAACTTCGCCGTCGCCGTGAGCACGATGTCCTGGACCACCAGGATGTCGAGGTCGGTAAGGACCTTTCGGGCGTGCGCGGCGTCAGCCTCGGACTCGGCGGGGTTTTCGCCCATGCAGTAGAGCGCGCGCAACTCCCCCGATCCCATCGCCTCGAACATCTCCGACAGGTGCATGCCCCGTTTAGCTGGAAGTGGCACGCCCCACGCCTTCTCGAACCGCAGGCGATCCTCCTCCGATTCCACGTCACGGAAGCCGGGGTACTTGTTGGGGATGGCACCCATGTCGCCGCCGCCCTGCACGTTGTTCTGTCCACGGAGCGGGTTCAGCCCGGCGCCGGGCTTGCCGACGTTGCCGGTCAGCAGCGCCAGGTTGATCAGCGACAGCACGTTGTCGACGCCGGTGACGTGTTCGGTGATTCCGAGGGTCCAGCAGATCTGCGCACGACCGGCGGTGGCGTAGGAGTGCGCGAGGTCCTTGATCAGCTCAGCCGGAATGCCGGTGACCTGTTCCCCGCGCTCGAGCGTCCAGGGCTCGACGTTTTCGCGGAACTCCTGGAAGCCGCTCGTGGCGCGGCCGATGAACTCCGCATCGACCAGTCCGGCCGAGATGATCTCCCGTGACACGGTGTTGGCCAGCGCGATGTCGCTGCCGACCTCCAGACCGAGCCACTGATCTGCCCACTCGGCGCTAGTCGTCCGCCGCGGGTCGACGACGTACAGCCTGGCTCCGTTGCGGACCCCGGCGAGAACGTGATGGAAGAAGATCGGATGGGCAACGCGCGCGTTGGAGCCCCACAGCAGGATGAAGTCCGTGCTTTCGATGTCCCGATAGGAGCTGGTGCCGCCACCTGCTCCGAACACTGCCGCCAGACCGACGACGCTAGGCGCGTGTCAAGTTCGGTTACAGGAGTCGATGTTGTTGCTGCCGATCACTGATCGGACGAACTTCTGCGCGAGGAAATTCGTCTCGTTGGATGCCTTGGAGCAGCTGAACATCCCGAAAGACGTAGGACCGTACTTGTCACGCACGGCGGTAAAGCCGGCTGCCGCGCGGTCGAGGGCCTCGTCCCAGGTGGCTGGCCGGAGCTCTCCCCCCGAAAGAATGCTTTTGTCGCGGACCAGGGGCTGGGTGAGCCGGGCCTGCGCCGGACGTCTGCGTCGAGCCATGGAAGCACCATATCCCCGGCCGAGCATCGACCGAGCGCCAGCGAGGGAGGACCGCAGGCCACCGATAGCGTCCGAACCCGGGCGAACAGCGCGAGCGCTCGTCGTAGTCACCGCGGAACCCTCTAACAGCGCTAAAATGTTCCGGTCACATCCGCATCCACCTTGACCGGCCAACGGGTGCACAGAGACGGTGGAAGCAAGCCCAGGGGGAGGCCCCAGGCCATGGAGGATGTCGCGACGGCCGACGCAACCGTGGATCGGGCACGGGAGGCCTTCGTCCGCTCTGCCTGGGGCGAGGCCTACCGACTGTGGGCCGAGGCGGACCGCGACCAGGCGCTGGCCCCGGACGACCTGTCGAGATGGGCAACCGCCACCTACCTGGTGGGGCACGATGGCGAGGCCGACGACCTCTGGGCCCGCGCGCACGAGGAGTGTCTCGCCCGCGGGGACGCCCCGCATGCCGCTCGCTGCTCCTTCTGGCTGGGGCTGGGGCTGTTCCTGCGCGGAGAGACCGCTCGGGGCGGCGCATGGATCGGGCGCGCTCACCGCGTTCTCGAGGGTGTCACGGACCAGACCGTGGAGCACGGCTACCTGTTGGTACCTGCGGGCCTCCAGGCCTTGGGGGGTGGAGATATCGCGGCGGCGTACGCGCTGTTCAGCAAGGCGGGCGAGCTGGCGAACCGGTTCGCCGACCGGGACCTTCTCGCGCTTGCCCGGCTGGGGCAAGGGCACGCGATGGTGACGGGCGGTCAGACGTCTCAGGGGCTGGCCCTTCTTGACGAGGCCATGGTCGCGGTCACCGCGGGGGAGGTCGGCGCGGTCGTGGCCGGCATGGTCTTCTGCCAGGTCATCGAAACCTGCCACGACGCCTTCGACGTACGACGAGCCCAGGAGTGGACCGAGGCCATGACGAGCTGGTGCGCCTCCCAGCCTGACCTGGTGCCCTATCGCGGGCAGTGCTCGATCTACCGGGCTCAGGTGCTGCGCGTGCACGGTGAATGGACGCAGGCGCTGGACGCGGCTCTCCATGCCTGCGAGCGGCTGGGCACGCCACCTGCCCACCCGGCCATCGGCTTCGCCCACTACGAGCTCGGCGAGCTACGCCGGGTGCGCGGCGAGTTCGAGGCCGCTGAGCGGGCATACCGGGACGCGAGCCGAAACGGGCACAGCCCACAACCCGGGCTGGGCCTGCTCGACCTGTCCCGCGGCCGAGTCGAGACCGCCCGCGCTGCCCTGCTGCACGCCCTCGAGGAGGCGACCCAGCCGCTTGCCCGGGCACGCCTGCTGGGCGCGGTGGTCGAGGCGGAGCTGGCCCAGGAGAACGTGGCATCGGGTCGTGCCAGCGCCGACGAGCTGAAGCGGATCGCGGTCGAGAGCGACGCGACCGCCCTGCGCGGCGCCGCCGGGTACGCCGAGGGTGCGGTGCAGCTCGCCGAGGGGCAGGACCTGGCAGCCGCACTGAACCTGCGGCGGACCGTGCAACTGTGGCGGGAAATCGGCGCACCCTACGAGGCAGCTCGCACCCATGTCCTGCTGGCCCTGAGCTGTCGTCGCCTGGGAGACACGGGTACTGCCGAGCTCGAACTGGACGCCGCGTGCGCGACCTTCGCGCGGCTGGGCGCGAGCACCGAACTGTCCGCGGCGCTTGCTCTGGCCTACGCCGGGGATCGTCCCGGCGCGTCCGACGGACTGAGCCGGCGTGAGCTGGAGGTACTGCGGTTGGTCGCGGACGGCCAGACCAACCGTGAGATCGCCGGAGAGCTGACCCTGAGTGAGCACACCGTGCGCCGACACCTGCAGAACATCTTCGCCAAGCTCGACGTCTCGTCGCGGGCGGCTGCGACGGCGTACGCCTTCCGGCATCACCTCGTCTGAGCGGTCCGGCCAAGGCGTCACCGGGCTCGCTGCTGGTACGAAAAGACCACGGCCGGTCACGTGGTTTGGTCCGGGCGGTCGATGCCGCCCACCGTCCTGATTCCTAGCGTCGGAAGCGAGGTCGCACGACCTCGACGAGACCGAGGAGGACACCATGAGCATCGCCATGCTGGTCGACAACCCCGCTGGTTCGCGGGAGCTCTACGAACGGATCCTGCACAACCTCGATCACCAGCTGCCCCTGGGCGGGATCCTGCACCTGGCCGGGCCGGCCCCGGACGGTGGGTGGCGGGTGATCGAGATCTGGGAGTCACCCGAGGAGGCCAAGCGCTTCCTGACCGAACGCTTTGCGCCGGCCCTGCGTGCGGCGGGTTTCGAGGGCCCGACGCCGCGACCGCAGTTCTGGCCCGTGCTGGTGCACGAGGTCACCCAGCCGGCGCACGAATCCGTGACGAGCTCGGTCAGCGACGGAGGTGCGCGATGAGGACCACGCACCTACGCGGGACTGAGCGACACAGCCAGGTCCCGACTGGGACATCCGGTCGCGCCTCGAGGGGGCATCGCTACCGAGCGGCCATCGTGGGGTTGCCCCCGTGCCTGCTGCTCATCGGGTTGGTGTACCACCCGCACATCGATGACCTCCGGGACAAGGGGACCGTCGCGGCCGCGCTGACCGCGGACACCACCAGGTGGGGGATCGCGCACGTGATGGTCGGGCTGGCGGCGGCGTTGGTGCTGCTGGGCTTCCTGTCGGTCGACGCGTTCCTGCGCGAGAGCGGGCACTCGGGGGTGAGCGCCAGGGGCGTCCCGTTCATCGTGATCGGCAGCGTCCTGTTCGCCTTCCTGCCTGCCATGGAGATCGCCATGCTCGGCGTGTACGGCGCCGGGTTTGACGTCGAAGAGGTGCTGCTGGAGATGAACACCTGGTTCCAGCCGATCCTCCTCGCAGGCGCTGCAGCCTTCGCCGTGGGAGTCGCGTTCTTCGCCGTCGCCATCGCCCGCAGCCGGGTGCTCGGCAGGGGACTGACATGGCTGGTCGTGGGGGCGCTCGGGGTTGCCACCGTCGCGCGGTTCGTCCCCCTGGGTGCTGCGCTGTACCTCGGTGCCGCGGCGCTGGCGGTGGCGCTGCTGCCGATCGCCGCAGTCATGGCGAAGCACCCGACCCGGGAAGTGCTCGGAGCGAGCGCGTAGTCCTCGTGCGGTTGGCGAGTTCTTCATCGGGTGGATAGCCGACCTCGACCAGGCTGAGCCCGTGGGGTGGTGCGACCTGCACGTCGTTGGCCCGAACCGGCAGATTAAGCAGGGATACCGGCCAGTCGGGTAGGCGCCGGCCATCGCCGACCGCGAGGAGTGCGCCGACCAAACTGCGCACCATCGAATGACAGAAGGCGTCGGCCTGGACCCGGATCTCGAGCACATCACCGGTCCGCTGAATCGTGAGGTGCTGCAGGTCGCGGATGGTCGTGGCCCCCTCGCGGCGGCGGCAGTAGGCGGCGAAATCGTGCGTACCGAGCAACGCGGTTCCGGCGGCCTGCATGGCCTCGACTTCGAGGGTCCGACGCCAGTGAAGGGTGTCAGTTCGTCGCATTGGCTCCACGCCCCACGGCGCATCGCTGATCCGGTAGGAGTAGCGCCGCCAAAGGGCGCTGAAGCGGGCATCGAAGACCGGCGGGACCTCGCGTACCGCTCGCACTCGTACGTCGTGCGGCAGCAGCCCGGAGAGCTTTGCCGGCAGATTGCCCATCTCCGCCCACTCCTCGGCCGGCACGTCGAGGTGGGCGACCTGGCCGGTCGCGTGTACCCCAGCGTCTGTTCGGCCGGCCACCGTGAGCGCGCCAGCATTTGGGACGAGTACGCAAAGAGCTTCGGTGAGCACACCTTGGACTGTCCGCTGACCAGGTTGGACTGCCCAGCCGGCGAAGCACGTGCCGTCATAGGAAAGATCCAGTCGCAGCCGCGCCATCGCTTGACCCCGGTCGTGGCTAACTGGTCAATTGCCGCAGGAGGCGGCTGCGGAAGTTGACCAGTTTGTCAGGACGGGCTCTTCTTGTCCGCGTCCGCGCCGCCGGCGTCGGAATCTTCGTCGGAGTCGGTCTCGTCGTTGTCCAGCTCGGCCTGCGCATCTACCACGCTGTCGTCCTCGTCGTCCTCGTCGTCCTCGTCGTCCTCGTCGTCCTCGTCGTCCTCGTCGTCCTCGTCGTTATCCAGCTCGGCCTGCGCATCTACTGCGTCGTCGTCTTCGTCGTCGAGTTCGTCGTCGAGTTCGTCGTCGTCCTCGACGTCGACCGGCGCCGCAGCACCCCGCCGCGTGAACCGGGTCCCTCGAGCGCGCTCGCCCTCGCCCACCGCCTGCTGGGCAACGGTGAGTTCCTCGACCAGTTCGATGATCGCCATGGGCGCGTTGTCGCCCTTGCGCGCACCGATTTTGATGATTCGCGTGTAGCCACCGGGACGCTCGGCATACCTCGGTGCGATCTCGGCAAACAGGTGATGGACGATCTCCTTGTCGCGGATCGTCTTCATCACCTGCCGCCTCGAGTGCAGGTCCTCGCGCTTGGCGATCGTGATGAGCCGTTCTGCATGCGGGCGCAGCCGCCTGGCCTTGGCTTCGGTCGTGCGGATCCTGCCGTGTTCGAACAGCGCCGTGGCGAGGTTGGCTAGCATCAACCGCTGGTGGGCCGATGATCCACCCATCCGTCGACCCTTGGTGGGCGTTGGCATCTGATCTCCTCTGGTCGAGCTAGCGCTGGTGGATTAGAGCTCTTCGGTCTCGGCGTAGTCGGTGTCGTCGACCGCATCGGCCCGGCTCTCCGGAGCGGCAATGCCGCTGCCACTGAACTGGCCGCCGAAGGTCTCGTCGTAGTCCGACCCGAA
>JALZIX010000406.1 GCA_030860025.1 Actinomycetota bacterium | reverse complement strand
GCCAACCCGGAGTACGGCAAGATCACTGAAGAGGCGGTCGCGAGACTCCGTAGCCGGATGGGCAAGCCGTTCCCGATCGAGTACCCCTACATCCGTTTCGTGAACCAGGACAGCATCACCCATGTCGCCCGCAGCATCGGCGACGACAACCCGCTGTACATCGACCCGGACTACGCCAAGGGAACCCGCTACGGGAAGCTCGTTTCGCCGCCGGCTCTCTTCTATGCACTTGCCTGGGGCAGCTGGGACCTACGGCGTGGACAAGGTCTGCCTGGCGTCCACGGCCTGCACTCCGGAGACCACTGGTGGTACTTCCGACCTGTTCTGGCCGGTGACGAACTCCACGCCACCAAGGAATTGATCAGGGCCGACCCGATGGAAGGTCGATTCGCCGGCAAGAACATGTTCATGCAGGCGGACGCCATCAAGTTCTACAACCAGGATGACGAACTCGTCGCGATCCAGCACATGCCAGTGGTGCGCGCCGAACGCGAAGCGTCGAAGAAGACCGGCAAGTACACCAACATCAAGAAGTCGACCTACACCGACGAGGAGCTCGCCCAGATCGACCAGGAACTTGAGGCCGAGATCCCGCGGGGTGGCACGCCCCGGCTCTGGGAGCAGACGGAGGTCGGCGAGAAGCTCGATCCGGTCGTCAAGGGTCCACTTACGTTGCCGGACATGGTGACCTGGCTTCAGGGCATCGGTTCCCCGCACGTACGCAGCGGAAAGTACTGGATGCAGTACCGCAAATCCTCCCCGAAAGTTGCCGTCAAGGACCCGAACACCGGCATCCCGCAGGCCGTCGAGCGCGTGCACTGGGACGACTACATGGCCGCTGAGATCGGCATGCCGTCGGCCTATGACTACGGCTCCCAGCGCGGTGGGTATGCCACCTACTTCGCGACCAACTGGGTCGGCGACGACGGCTGGGTTGCCGAGCTGGACTTCCAGTTCCGCGGCATGTTCTTCAACGGTGACGTCTTCCGGATGAACGGTGAGGTCGTCGACAAGTGGCGCGGGGCGAAGACCGGGAACGGTTACGTCCAGTTCAAGTTCAACTCGGTGAACAACCGCGGCGACGACATCATGCCGGGAACGGGTATTGCGGCCCTCCCGACCGAGGACAATGGTGCGGTGCAGTTCCCAGTCAACGTCGAAGAGGACGGTCGAGCCTAGACCGCAAGAGAGGTCGCACAGATGACTGTTCGGGTACTTCGGCCGGGGCCACCGGAGAAGCTGATCCGCCTTCAGCTGGCCAAACGGCTGCCCACACTGGACGGCAAACGGATCGGGTTCATCGGCAATCTCAAGCCCAACTGCGATGTCCTGCTGCACACCACCGAGGACATCCTGACCTCACAACACGGCGTGCCCGAGACCGTGTACCGGGAGAAGTCCAGCTGCAGCAGCGGCGCGCCGACGGACATGCTCGACGAGATCGGGAGTTCATGTGACGGGGCGGTCGTCGCGTTAGGGGATTGAGGCTCCTGCACATCGTGGAGTGTCCACGACGCAGTCGAACTCGAAAAGCGAGGCATCCCTACCGTCACGATCGTTGGTACGACCTTCCGGACGATCGCCAAGTACGAAAGCGAAGGTTTGGGTCTGGCGGACCTACCCCTGTGCATCGTGGAGTACCCGATGGGCGGCGTGCCGACCGAGGAGGCAGTGGCCCGCGCGCAGCGCGGCTTCGACCAGATCCTCACCGGCTTGACCACCGAGCCGGCGCAGGGGTGAGCCAATGACTACGACCGCATCGCTGGATGCCGAGGCCGCCGGTGAGCCACTGGACTTCGCCGACGACCAGGAGATGGGGGACGCCTTCTACGCCGAACGGTGGACCGACGGCCTACCGATCGTGGCACCGACCGAAGAGCGCGTCGCCGCGATGCTGGCAGCCGTTGACCGGGACCCGGGTGAGCTGCTCGGCACGATGCCACCGCGGTGGCGGCCCACCTACATCCACCACGTTGCGGTCAACGCGGTCATGGCCGGCTGCCGACCCGAGTACTTCCCCCTCGTACTCGCCGGCGTCGAGGCAGCCCTGGACTCCAAGCTGAACTTGTACGGCGTGCAGGGCACGACCAACCCCGCCGGGGTGATGCTCGTGGTCAACGGTCCCGCGCGGGTCGAACTGGACATCAACTCCGGGCACAACCTGTTCGGGCAGGGGTGGCGGGCAAACGCCACCATCGGTCGCGCACTGCGGCTGTGTCTGATCAACATCGGGGGAGGCCTGCCCGAACTCGGTGACATGTCGACGCTGGGCAACCCCAACAAGTACGGCTCCTGCATCGCCGAGAACGAAGAGGACAGCCCGTGGGAGCCCTTCCACGTGGAGCGCGGGTTCGCCGCGGATCAGACGGTCGTCACAGCGGCTGGGGTGACTTCGCCCATGAACGTCGCGATCCTCTCCCAGGACCCGGACGCGATTCTCGACGGCATTGCCGGTGCGCTGATGACCAGTGGCAGCAACCTGGTGCTCTTCACCGGTCAACCGCTCGTGGTGATCGGGCCGGTCCATGCCACCCACCTCGCTCGCAATGGCCACGACAAGGCCTCGATCCGCGAACACCTGTGGCGTAAAGGCACCATCGACATGGCCGGAATGCCAGCCACTGACCACAAGGCCGCACGCGAGTGGAAGGCCAAGTCCTACTACCAGGAGGACGGCAAGGACTTCCTGCGCCCCACGGTGACACCGGATGACATCGGCATCGTGGTCGCCGGCGGGCGCAGCGGCCCGCACAGCGCAGTGCTCCAGCCGTTCAACATCACCCAGTTGACCAGCGCCGCCGTACGTTCTCGGGCATGACGCACGGTGTCGTGCACATCCCGGGGGACGGGATCGGCCCCGAAGTCACGTGGGCAGCACGGCGCGTTCTGGATGCCACCGGCGTAGAGATCGAATGGGCGCAGGCCGAGGCCGGGGAGGAGGTCTACCGCGAGCACGGCATCACCGTTCCCGACCGCACCACCGAGCTGATCCGGGACGTCGGCGTGGCCCTCAAGGGTCCGATGGCCAACCCGATCGGAACTGGCTACAAGAGCCCGAACATTGCCCTGCGAAAGGCAGCCGGGGTCTTTGCCAACGTCCGGCTAGCGAACAGCTTTCCGGGCGCGCCTGCCCCATTCCCCGCCGCTGACCTCACCGTGATCCGCGAGGTGACCGAGGACGTGTTCACCGGCGCCGCACAGTACGTCGGTCCCGACGCCGCGATTGCCGTCAAGTACGTGACTCGTGCTGCCACCCACCGCATCGCCCGCTTCGCCTTCGACTATGCCAAGCACCATGGCTTGACCCGAATCACCGTGGCACACAAGGCGGCGACGTTGAAGGAGACCGATGGCCTCTTTCTCGAGGCCGTACGTGAGGTCGGTCGCGATCATCCTCACGTCGAGCTGGACGATTGCCTGATCGACGCGCTGTGCATGCACCTCGTCCGGGACCCGTCCAGTTATCAGATACTGCTGTCGACGTTCCAGTACGGCGACATCCTGGCGGATCTGTGCGCTGGGATCACTGGCGGTCTCGGTCTTGCTCCCGGCGCCTCATTCGGGGATCGGGTGGCGCTGTTCGAAGCCGCGCACGGCAGTGCCCCGAAGTACGCGGGTAAGGACAAGGTGAACCCCACCGCCCTGATCCTGTCTGGCGCACTGCTGCTGGATCACCTGGCGGAGCCTGCTGCGGCCGAGCGGATCCGCTCCGCGGTCGCCGGCGTGATCGAGCGCGGCGAACACACCACCTATGACCTCGGCGGCAGTGCTGGAACCACCGAGATGACCGACGCGATCATCGCAGCCCTCTGAGGGACCCGTATCGAAGGAACGGCCCCCATGTGCGGGGTAGAGCGCGTCTAGCCTCCGTCTTGGTCGGGAATGTCGAGGTCAGGCGCGCTGTACCTCACCGTGGTCGCGCTGTCGGGTGCCGGTTCTACGTGCGTTAAGGGCGGCGGCGACCATGGGTACAGCGATTGGGCGCCTGTGTTGCCGGCCTGCGGTTCTGCTTGGTGGAAATGCGGGGCCAGCAACGACGTACGGCATCGCCTGGCTGGCGTGTCGGCCGCGGTAATCGGCCCCGTGCGAGGTGGAGCGCGTCTCACCTCCGTTTTCGCCGGGATAGTGCGGGTCAGACGCGCTGTACCTCGACCCTGGCGCGGCACCTCGACTCGCTCCATTTTCTGCTGTCTTCCCCCATATCGCCGATCCGCACGAAACAAACGCCCCGGTGTCCAATTCGGACAACGGGGCGTCTGCGCCTTGGGTTGGGTTGGATTAGGCTGGGGTGGATCAGCGCTCGGCGAGCGCCTCTTCGACGATGTCCACGTTGACAGCGTCCTCGTAGCTGACATTGATCGGTGCGCCACTCTCTTCCGCGAAGTCCAGCAGGGACTCGTAGATGTCCTCGGTGATCAACGGCGACTCGGGCAGGCTTTCCACGCTGAATTCGTATGCGGCGTCGAATGTCGCCTGCTCCAGATCAGGGAACTCCGCCTGCATGCATTCCTTGCCGGCATCCGGGTCCTCGCGCAACAGGTCCAGCGTGTCAGCTATCCCCTTGATCAGAGCCTTGATCGCTTCACGCTCCTCGCCCTCGATCGCCTGGACATTCGCCGATCCGACGAGGTACGGGTAGTCGTCCAGGCCCTCGACCTCGTTGCCGTTGAAGAGGATCTGTCCGAAGCCCTCCTGCTCGACCTGGGCGCCGTTCGGAGGTGAACCGGCCATTACGTCGATGTCGCCCTGGGACAGGGCAGCGATCATGTTGGGGTAGTTGCTCAAGGCGGTGATCGTGACGTCGGTGTCCGGGTCGAGCCCGTACTCCGGCAGGAGGTACCGCAAGAGCTGATCGATGGAGTCCCCCGGGTTGAGGATCGCGATCCGGGCACCCTCGAGTGCCTGGACGCGCTCCTCGAGCGAGTCCTCCAGAGAGGCGCCCGAACTCTCCAAGAAATCGTTGCTCATGATCACTTGGACGCCGTACCCGATGCTTGCGTTGAACAGCATCTGGATCGGAGCGCCTTCGCGAACCGCGTTGGTCATGGCAGTGGCGCCGGTGCCGGCGGTGAGCACGTCACCGGAAACCAGCCCCGCGATGGCTGACGTGGTGCCCTGCTCGGACGGTACGACATCCACGGTCAAGCCGTAGTTCTCGAAGAGTCCCTCGCAGGCCCCCACGTACGGGGCGATCCAGGTGATTACCTTTCCGCCTAGGACGATCGTGGCCTCCCCGAGGTCCGGCACTTCCGCAGCGTCGCCGGTACCGCCCGCGGCGGGGGGATCCTCATCGTCGCCACCGCCACAACCGGCGAGTGCCAGTACTACAACTGCGGCGCCTACGAGGGACGCCCGAAACCGACCGGACCGAAAGCTGCGCATCAAAGGGACCCTCCATCGAATATATTTTGTACAGTAAAGCCTTCCACACTCCGATGGACAAGGGGTAGCACCCACACGGTGTTGTTATGCCCTTGTTGTTATGCCCGAGAAAAGGAGCCTGATGGGACCGCTGCAGGGTGTCCGCGTGGTCGAGATGGCCGGCCGCGGCCCGGGACCCTTCACAGGGATGCTCCTGGCCGATCTCGGGGCCGAGGTCATTCGGATTGATCGACCCAACGCGACGGCGCGTGAACAAGCACCCGATGACCGGCTCGAACTCGTCGGCCGCGGACGACGCTCCATGGTCGTGGACCTCAAGCACCCTGAAGGCAGGGCCACCGTGCTCAGGTTGGTCGAGCAAGCCGACGCGATGTTCGAAGGATTTCGACCAGGAGTGATGGAGCGCCTAGGCCTCGGCCCGGATGAATGCATGCGAGGCAATCCCCGGCTCGTGTACGGACGAGCAACCGGCTGGGGGCAGGAGGGGCCCCTGTCTCTCACCGCCGGGCATGACATCAACTACATCGCGCTGGCCGGCGCATTGGAGCCGATCGGTCGCTATGGGGCACCTCCGACGGTGCCCCTCAACCTCGTGGGCGACTACGCCGGCGGCGGAATGATGCTGGCACTGGGACTGGTCTGCGCGCTCCTCGAGGCCCGATCCTCGGGTGTCGGCCAGGTGGTGGATTCGGCGATGGTCGACGGCGCGTCCCTGCTCATGACGGTCTTCCACGGCCGACGACTCGCTGGCACCTGGTTGGACGAGCGGGGCACGAATTACGTCGACTCCGGCGCACCGTTCTACGACGTGTACGAAACTGCCGATCGGAAGTACATCGCCGTCGGCGCGATCGAGCCCAAGTTCCATCGTGAAATGCTGCGGCGCATCGGCTTCGATCTGGCCAGTCTTCCCGACGTTGTGCGGCGCAAGGATTGGCCGGAGCTCAAGGCGCAACTGGCAGACATCTTCAAGTCCAAGACGCGAGCCGAATGGACTGCGCTGCTGGAGGGTACGGACTCGTGCTTCGCACCCGTGCTGGGGCTCGGTGAGGTCGACCAGCACCCGCACCATCAGGCGCGCCAGAGCTTCGTCGAGGTTGCCGGAGTGTCGCAGCCCGCTCCCGCACCCCGGTTCAGCCGCACGGCCGGGGAGGTGTGCCTCCCGCCGCCGCTGACGGGCGAGCACACCGATGAGATCCTGAAGGACTGGGGCTTTTCCGACGAGGAGGCTCGCGACCTACGTGCCTGCGGTGCGCTCCGCTGAACCAGCCGACGCTCCACGCAGTTCAGGGATGACCTCGTCCGCGATCAGTTGCAGCATCGACGGGGCCTGAGAACTCGCGCAGGTCAGCCGGAACAGGATGACGTCCACGCCGGCATCCAGATATTCCCGGAACTGTGAGACGCATTCCGCTGGCGTGCCGGCGACCAGATAGCGGGACCTGGAACCGGTGAAGTCCTGTTGGTAGGTGCGGCCGACGCGCTCCGCGGCGACCCGGCGAGCCTCGTTGCCGTCGCTGTCGACCGTGGTGAAGACGTGCACCGCGGTCAGGCCGTCCCACGATGTCGCGCCCGCCTCGCGGGCCAAACGCTGGATCTCAGCGCGACTGTCGGCCACCATCTCCGGGGTGTAGAGGTAGGGCATCCACGCCTGACCGAACCGTGCGGCGCGGCGCATCGCCGCGGTGCGTCTCCCGGCGATCCAGAACGGGAGCCGCGGCTTCTGGGTCGGTTTGGGAGCCAGCGTCAATCCGGTGAAGCTGGTGAACCGGCCCTCGAACGTCACATCGTCCTCGGTCATCAGCCGGTGAATGATCTCCAAGGCCTCGTCCGTACGGGCTCCGCGCTCGGCGACCGGGACTCCCACGGCCTGGAACTCGCGCGGATTCTCCCCACCGATCCCGACCCCCAGATGGAAGCGGCCATTACTTGCCACGTCCAGGATGGTGGCCAGCTTCGCCGCCAGCACCGGCGGGTAGAGCGGCAGCAGAGTGATGGCACTGAGCAGCTTGATCGACTCGGTCGCCCCGGCGGCCACTGACAGCTCGATGAAGGCGTTCGTCACCGGACCGTGAAAGGCAAGGTGTTCGCCGCAGGCCAGGTAGTCCAGCCCTTGCTCCTCGGCCAGCTTGGCGAAGGATGCCGTGTTCTCACCGCTGTGCAGTGAGACGCCGAACTCGGTGGGCACGGGTCACCTCGAGTCCATGCGGTGGAGTGGCTGGCTACAATATAGTATCCGTAGTCATGACCGGTTCGGCATTGCTCCTGATGGACTTCCAAGAGGGCATCTGCGGTCCAGAAGGTGCTCTCGGTACGGCGTCTGGGCTGTCCGCGCACACCGCCGAACGCGGTGTTCTCCCCGCACTGGCTCGCTGCCTCGCCGGCGTGCGAGCGGCGGGACTTCCCGTGCTGCATGCCAGAGTCGCGTTCGACCCCGCGTACACGCGTCGCACCAACCGATCCGGCCGCTTCGCCTCCTTCGAGGAGAAGGGGTTGATGCTGGAGGGATCGCCCGAGTCGGAATTCGTACGGGAGGCGCGCCCGTTGGATGGCGAGACGGTCGTGCAGAAGGGCTGCGTCAACCCCTTTATCGGCACGATTTTGTCGGCGCGGCTATCGGCACTGGGCATCAGTCACCTGTATCTGGCGGGCGTAGCAACAAACTTCGTGGTCGAATCGGCGGCCCGACACGCGGGCGACAGCGGCGTTCAGGTGACCGTGCTCGAGGATCTCTGCGCCTCCTACAACCAGGAAATGCACGATTTCGCCATCAAGAAGACGCTGCCACTGTTCGCCAGGATCGACACCTCGGCGAGCCTGCTGTCCGGCCTGGCATCGGACCAGACGGATAGTTGACCGGCCGCCCCACTGCTTCGAGAGGAAGCCCATGGTCCAGATCCTGATGCCTTACCCGGAGTCGGCCCGTGTCGACGCCGGCGAGCCCGCCCCGCGATTGGCCACGCTGGAGTCGATGACGGTGGGCCTGGTCAACAACAGTTGGCGGTGCATGAACGTCATCGCCGAGGATCTGACCCGAACGCTGCAGGACAAATACGGCGTCACCACCGTGCTGGAGGAACGCATCTCTGCCGCGCAGACCCTCCCGCCAGACCGGATGGCGGAGTTCGCCAGACGATGCGATGCCGTGGTCGTGGGCATCGGCAATTGAGGCTCCTGCACATCGTGGTGTATCCACGATTCAGTCGAATTGGAAAAGCGCGGAGTACCCACCGTCACCTTGTTCACGCAGGCCTTCGAGGGCTTGGCGACGGCTGTGGCGACCGGTCAGAACATGCCAGCACTACGCCGGGTGATCTTTCCCCACCCGCTCAACGATCGGCCAGAGGAGGACATCCGGGCGGCGCTCAGCGACCGGCTGGACGGCGTCGTCCAAGGCTTGGTTCGGGACTGAACCCGCTTGTCCGGTAGCCCGAACACAGGAGGATCCGTGCGGCTCTACTCCTCGACCGAGGACCTCGACGACGACGCCGAGGCGATCAGCGCGCTGTTTCACGAGCGCGGGTACACCGACGGCTTGCCGGTCATCCCACCGACCCCCGAGCGGGTCGAGCGCATGCTGGCTGCGACCGAACGCGCTCCCGAGGACTCGGTGGGTGCGGTGCCTCCCGTCAACGGCGCGGCAACCATGGAAAAGCTAGCGATCAATACAGTCATGGCGGGCTGCCGACCGGAGTACTTCCCGATCGTGATCACCGCCTTCGAGCTCATGCTGGCTCCGGAATTCGACCTTGCCGGTCTGCAACCGACGACCAATCCGCTCACGCCGATGCTCATCGTCAATGGGCCGATCCGAGGCCGGATCGGGCTCAACAGCTCGACCGGCGTCATGGGCCCCGGCTGGCAGGCGAATGCCACGATCGGCCGCGCGATCCGGCTCGCCTTGATCAACCTGGGTGGTGCTCGGCCGGGGGAGGTAGACAAGTGCACACAGGGATTTGTCGGGAAGTATTCGCTGTGCGTGGGCGAGAACGAGGAAGACAGTCCCTGGGAGCCGCTGCACGTTGAGTTGGGGTACGGGGCGGAGGAGGATGTGTTGACGGTCGTGGGCGTCAACGCGGTGATCAACATTCACGACTCCAGCGACGATTGGCGAGATCTCGACAAGACACTGCGGGGCAGCTTGCCCAGCTTGGGCACGCCGAACGTGGTGGACCCGGACGGGACGCCCGTGTTGGCTCTGAACCCGCTCCACGCGCAGATCCTGCAAGACGGGGGCTTCGACAAGGACGGGCTGAAAAAGCACTTGGTCGCGAACACGACGCTCCCACCGGACGCGCTGTCCGCCCGGCGCGAGCACCTGCGTCGCGCCGAGTCCGGTGACTACCTCGTGGACGGACGGATTCCGCTGGTCAACGACCCAGCGAGTCTCATCGTGCTGGTGACCGGCGGGATGCAGGGCGGACACTCCTGCTTCCTGCCGAACGGTCATTATGGGCACGCGCGGTCAGCGGTCATTCCGCACTGACCCAAACCGGGCCTAGCGGGAGCCAGGATGCGACGGGAGAAAGCGGGACACTGAGATGCAAGAGCACCGCAGGAGAGCATGTAGCCCCATTGCTGGGCTGGCAGCCCTGCTGGCGATCGTCGCTGGTTGCGGAGGCGATAGCTCCGAAGATGATTCGGGGTCCAACGCCGGCGCGAGCAGCGGTTCGGCCCAGCCCCAGCAGACGACTGCGAGTTCGGACGCGACCCCAGCGCCTGACGAGGTCACCGAGGAGGAGGCCAGGCAGATCGCTTTGGACGCAGTCGGCGGCGGCCAAGTCACCGAGGTCGAACAGGACGACGAAGACGGCCGCGCAGTGTGGAAGATCAAGATCACGGCACCTGACGGCACGGAGCAGAAGGTGACCATAGACCGCGCCAGTGGCGAGGTCGTCGACATCGAGGTCGATACGGACGACTAATTATTGATGAGAGACGCCGTCCCCGTTAGGGGTCGGGGACCGACCGCGGGTGTCGACTCAATATACAATATCGCCAGGCGGAGCGGAGGCATTCGCCGACGTTATGATGCGTCAGTAGCCAACGAGGGAGTCATCATGCAGGAAGCCGCCGTCAACACTGCACTCGACAACGTCCGG
>JALZIX010000403.1 GCA_030860025.1 Actinomycetota bacterium | reverse complement strand
GTTCTTCGCGGGCAGCCGTGGCCGCTGCGGCAATACGCCCAGCAGTCGTGACCGTGGTGTGCAGTTCCCACAGTGGCGCCGTGCCGTCGCGGGCTTCGTAGAGACCAGCCAGAATTGCCTCGGCCTTTTTCGCTGTCTGCGCCGCTCCGGCGATCATCAGGAGCAGCAGGGCGACAACAACTACGACGATGACCGCACCGATGATGTAGCCCAGGATCCAGCCGTTCACCGCACCTCCCCAACCCCGCCAGCAGCAAGCTGCGATCAAGCTACACCGGAATCGCCGGTAGGTGTACGTTGCATCTACGGGACCCCAGTGGACCCATCGCCTCGAGGCTGCGAGGAGCGCTAAATGGCCAACCGGCATAACGGGGTGAAGTCCCGAACGCCCGCTGAGGACCTGCTGGCGCTACTCGGTCCGATCGAGCATTTCCACGGCGACCACGACCTCGGCGACTTCGGAATGCCCGCCCGAGCGATGACTGAGGACTATGCCGCCCCGGCCGCGCAGGCGAGCATGGCCAGCCGGCTCGGGCCCTTGGAGAAGGTGCACGTCTTCTGGCTGGCCGGGCTCAGCTGCGACGGATGCTCGGTCTCGGTGACCGGTGCCACGGCGCCCTCGGTCGAGAGTCTCATGCTTGGTGCGCACGTCGGCTTGCCGCGGGTGATCCTGCACCACCCAGTCATCAACATCGAGTCGGGGCCCAACTACCTGCGACCGCACGAGATGGCCATCTCGGGCGAGCTCGACGGACCGTACGTCGTCGTCCTGGAAGGGTCGATCGCTGACGAGACGATCGCTCATCGCCAAGGCGGTTACTGGTCAGCCCAAGGTGAGCAGCCCTGGGGTCCCGACGGCGCGATGCGCACCGTCAGTACCACGGAGTGGGTGGCCCGGCTGGCCAAGGGCGCAGCCGCGTCCATCGCCATCGGAACCTGCGCCACCTGGGGCGGCATCCCGGCGGCCGAGGGCAACCCGACCGGAGCCATGAGCCTGATGGACTTCCTGGGCAAGGACTACCGCAGCACACTGGGTGTGCCGGTGGTCAACATTCCCGGCTGTGCCCCGGTGGGGGACAACTTCACCGAGACCGTGGCCGCGGTCCTCTACTTCCTGCAGGGCTTCGGCCCACTGCCCGAGTTCGACGAACTCGGCCGTCCGGCGTGGCTGTTCGGCGAAACCGTGCACCGGCACTGCGTTCGCGGGGCTTATTACGAGGAGGGCAGGTTCGCCGAGGAGTTCGGTGATCCTGAGTGCCTCGTCGAGATCGGCTGCTGGGGACCGGTCGTCAACTGCAACATCACCGAGCGCGGGGCCATCAGCCACGTAGGTGGCTGCATGAACGCCGGCGGAGCGTGCATCGGCTGCACCATGCCCGGCTTCCCGGACAAGTTCACGCCGTTCTACAAGCGCCCACCGGGATCGCTGGCGTCATCCACCGTGTCGCGGATGGTCGGCAGCATCATCCGACCGCTGCGCAAGTTCTCCAACAACAACCTCAACCGCGAGGTGCGTTGGGACGTCGAGGGTGACACCCCCAGTGGTTGGGCTCGCGAGATCACCGAACCCTCGCTGCTCGCCGATGTGGGCCATCGCTTCTACGACAAGATGCGCCGCTCAACCGACACTGCCCGCAACTCCGGCGAGGCTTGGGGCAAGTCGAACGGCCGGCACGACGCCGTGGCTCCTCCGCCTCCGGCCCTGACCCCCGACGTCTAGGAGTCCCGTCCGATGTGTTTCAAGACGCTGCCGGTCGAGTTCGATGCCGCCGGAAACGCAAGCTTGCGGGGCGGCATCCCGAACCCGTACGACGTCACGATTGCGAAACCGCACACCGACCTGAACGAGATGGAGCGGCTGGCGAAGATCGAGCAGCTCGTGGCCCGCAACGGGCACATCAAGGACCTCAACATGGACCCGGTCACCAGGGTCGCCGGCGCGCTGGCCGTGCACGTGACCGCCGACCTGCAGCAGGGTAAGTATCTCGACTCGCATGCCCAGGCGACCCTGTTCCGCGGCTATGAGGTCATCCTGATGGGCCGCGACCCGCGCGATGCGATCTTCGTGTCATCGCGAGCCTGCGGCGTGTGCGGTGGCGTGCACGCGCATGCGGCGGCGTATGCCATCGAGTCTGCCATGGGTTTGCGGGTGCCGCCGTTGGGGACCGTCGTGCGCAACATGCAGGAGTCGGCGGAGATGGGGTACGACAACCCGCTGCACCTGTACCTGCTGGCCGGTCCGGACTACTCCGAGGCGGTGATCAAGGCCTCCAACCCTGAGCTGTG
>JALZIX010000391.1 GCA_030860025.1 Actinomycetota bacterium | reverse complement strand
AAGTGCCTCGGTCCAGAACCGCTCGAAGTACGTCCGCATCGCGTCGATCCCCCGCGGGTCGAGTCGATAGAGCCGTCGCGTGCCGACCGCTTGGTCGGTCACGAGGCCCGCTGCCTTGAGCCGGGCAAGGTGCTGGGAGACAGCCGGCCGACTGACCGGAAGCTCGTCGGCGAGCTGCCCGACCGCGAGGGGTCCTTGGCCCAAGCGCTCGAAGATCGCTCGCCTGGTGGGGTCGCCCAACGCATCGAGCACTGCACCTTGGTAAGTTGCCACGAACCGTAAGTTACGCCTTACGAAAGGCCGGAGTCAACCCTCAAGCGCTCGAGTCGCGAAGGATCGGGCAGGACATGCAGCGCGGTCCCCCCCGCCCACTGCCCAGTTCGCTGCCGGCCAGGCGCAGCACCTCGATGCCCTGGTCCTCCAGCGCCGCGTTGGTCACCACGTTGCGCTCGTACGCCACGGTCAGTCGCGGAGCCACGGCAAGGGTGTTGTTGCCGTCGTCCCATTGCTCACGTTCGGCGGTGATCGGGTCCAGCCCGGTGTCGATCACCCGAAGCCGGTCGATCTGCATGGCCTTGGATGCCGCGACCAGGAACGGTTCCGGCCCGGTGATGCACAACTCGCCGTCTTCGTCGGCGGCCTCGGGTGGCAGTCCGTCCGGTTCGGTCAGCGTCCAGGCCATGAGGTCAGCGGCGATGTTGGGGTACATGACCACCGCATCGACATCGACCATGGTGCAGATCGTGTCCAGGTGCATGGTCGCCCGCTCCTGCGGCACAGGTACGACCAGAACGGTGTGCGCGAGCCCTCGGTGAAAGACCCGACGGGCAAGCCGCTCCGCGCCGGCCGGAGTGGTTCGCTCGCCCACACCGACCGCTACGACACCTCGTGAGAGCAGGAGTACGTCGCCGCCTTCCATGTGCTCGAGGCTCGGGTCGTACAGCCGCGCGACGCCGGCGAAGCGCGGGTGATGGGCGTAGATCGCGTGCGTCAGGGTGGTCTCGCGACGCCTGGCCGGCATGGCCAGCGCAGTGACGGCGACCTGGTTGCCGACCCAGACCGAGGAATCGCGGGTGAACAGGAGGTTCGGCAGCGGCGGGATCACGAAGTCCACGCTCGGCATCAGTTGGTGGGCCAAGCCACGGGCGCCGGGCAGTTCATCGTGGCCCACGCCGGCAATGAGTGCGGCCGCCAGATCCTCGGCACTGAGGTCAGCCAGGTAGCCGGCCGCCACGTCTCGCAGCGTGACCCCCAGCCGCGGGTCGTCCACCGCGCCGGTTATGACCTCGACACGGGCGCCAGGATCGGCCATCACCTCGGTGAGCATCTGATCGACGTACAGCACCTCGACCTCGTGCGCGCGCAGCGACTCGGCAAAAGCGTCGTGTTCATCCTGGGCCCGCGACACCCACGGGATGTCGTCGAAGAGCAGCGCATCGTTGTTGCGCGGCGTCAGCCGTTTGAGTTCGGGTCCCGGCCGGTGCAGCAGGACCGTTCGCAGTCGGCCGACCTCGCTGTCGGCGTAAGCCTGTTCGCTCATCAAGGGCAGGGTAGGCCCTTTGCGTGCTGAGGACCCCTGCCGCACTTTGACCCCCTGCCGGACCTTTCACGTGAAATGTCCGCTCAGGCGGTCACCTGAGGGCACATTTCACGCAAAAAGTGCCCGGATGCGGTTACGGGCTACCGAATAGGACGCACGGATTGCAGATGCCGGTCGGATCGAGCCGTTCTTTCACCGCGTGCAGGACGGCAACGCCGAGGTCGCCGATCTCTCTGGACAGCCACGGCGCGTGATCGATACCGACTGCGTGATGGTGAGTGATGACGCCACCTCGGGAGACCAGCGCATCTGTCGCGGCGCGCTTGGCGAGCAGCCACTGTTGGAGCGGCCGGTCGTCGTTGCGATCGGCCAGCACGGTGAAGTACAGCGACGCCCCGGTGGGATAGACGTGGGAGACGTGGCACATCACGAGGGGGTGTTTGTCCGCTCTGGACAGTGACTCGGTCAGCGCGGTCCGCGTGGCCTCGTAGACCTCCTGGAGGTCCGACCAGGAGGCCGCCGTCTCCAGCGTCTCCACGAGCAGGCCGACATCGAGCAGGGCATCTCGTACGTATGGACCGGAGTACCGATTCGACAGCCAACTCTGACCAACCGACCGACCCACGCGGATGGCCTCACAGCGCCGCAGCAACGAACTGGCCGCCCGCCGCCGTTCACCGATCGCGCCGGCGTGGCCTTCCCATCCCAGGATGAGCAGGCAACCGCCGCCGTGCCCCCGTGCCCGCAGGAGACCCTGCAGCGCAGAAGCTTTCGAGCTTCCAGCCAGCACGAGGTTAGCCCGCGTCTCGTCGGGGTCGGACAATCGCACGACGTCGGGCAAGAGGTTCGTACGGGCGAGTTGGCGCAACCCCTCGAGCGCGCGCGGCCACGACCGGAACGACCAGCCCTCGTACTGCTTGGCCTCCGGAGCCGGCCGCACCCGCAGGGTGAGCTCGGTGATCACACCGAAGGTGCCCTCCGAACCGAGCACCAGGCCGAGCAGGTCGGGACCCGCGGCGCTGGCGGGTGCACGTCCGACGTCCCAGGTCCCCGCAGGGGTTGCCAGCCGGGCAGCCGCGACGAGCTCGTCGAAGCGGCCATACCCGGTGGAGGCCTGCCCAGAGGAGCGGGTGGCTGCGTACCCACCGAGCGTGGCGAACTCGTAACTCTGCGGGAAGTGACCGAGCGTCAGCCCGTACCTAGCCATGCGCGCTTCGAACTCCGGTGCCCGCAAACCCGGACCGGCCTTGACCAGCAGGGACTTTGCATCGATCGAGTCGATCGCATTCAGCCGGGCGACGTCCAGGGTGATGAGGGCCCGATGCCCACCGGCGCCGCCGGACAGCCCGCCGACCACGCTCGTACCGCCCCCGAAGGGCACGACCGCGATGTCATCCGCCGAACACCGCTCCAGCACCGCCAGGACCTCGTCGTGCGAGCCGGGAAGCACGACAGCATCGGGCAGGCCCGAGACGTCGCCGCCGCGCCGACGGATCAGGTCCAGGTAACTGCGGCCTGAGCCGCGGCGCAAGCGACTCGGGCCGTCGGTCCGGACGTGCTCGTCCCCTACGATCTCGATCAGAGCGGCGCTGGTGGAGTCCGGGAGCATGGTGGCGACGGTCGTGGCGGAGGACAGCTCCTCGGCCGGAGTCGACCGCGGCGTCCAGCCGATCTCGCGGCGCAGCCACTTACGAGCAGCGGCTGGCAGTTCGTGAGCCCCCTGGCCGGCACCCCAGCCGGTGAGGGTGAGTTCGGCTCGCTCCGTAGCCTGGCTCATGGGTCGGGAGTTTACCGAGTAAGCCTCCGCGGGCCAGGCCAGCGGTGCGGATACCCGTGCGCACATGTTGATTTGCCAGCCCGGCGGCGCACGTTCGCCTCTGGGCCCCATGCTGTCCCCATGCCCGTTCCCTGGCCGTCCCTCAACGCGGCGCAGCGTGCCCGTGACCTGGATTCGCTGCGCCGTCGTGGAGTGGACCTTCTTGTGGTCGGTGGCGGTGTGACCGGCGCCGGAATCGCGCTGGACGCGGCCAGCCGCGGACTGCGGGTCGCTCTCGTCGAGCGCGGAGATCTGGCCCAGGGGACCAGCCGGTGGAGCAGCAAGCTGATCCACGGCGGCCTGCGCTACCTCGCCCACGGCGACCTCGGGCTCGCCAGGGACAGCGCCCGGGAGCGCGCGATCCTCATGACCCGAACTGCTCCGCACCTGGTTCGAGCCTTGGCTTTCCTGATCCCGTCCACCGCAGGGAGGGCGGCCGTCACGCTCGGCCGACTCGGCACCGGCGCCGGCGATCTGCTGCGGGTTGGCTTGCCCGGAGGGACCACAGCCTTGCCGCGGGCCCGCTGGGTGGGCCGGCAACGAGCGTACGAGCTGGTGCCCGGGCTGCGGGCCGAAGCGCGAGGTGGCGTCGTCTTCTGGGACGGCCAACTGATCGACGACGCGCGGCTGGTTCTCGGGCTCGCGCGCACGGCCGCCACGTACGGCGCCTCGATCCTCACCCGCCTGGAGGCCAGCTCGCTCGGTGCGGACGGAGCCGAGCTCACCGACCGGATGGACACGGGTCGTACGTACTCGGTCGAGGCCCGGGTCGTGGTCAACGCCACCGGCGTATGGGCGGGCGAATTGGCCGACGGGGTTTCTCTTCGGCCCAGCCGCGGATCACATCTGGTGCTGGCCAGCCATGTGCTGGGCTCCCCCCGCGCGGCGTTGACGGTGCCGCTGGCCGGCTCGACCAGTCGGTTCGTCTTCGCACTGCCCCAACTCGACGGTCGTACGTATCTCGGGATCACCGACGAGCCGGTCGATGGCCCAGTCGGCGAGGAGGATCCGCGACCAGCTGCCGCGGAAGTGGACGTCCTGCTCGAGACCATCAATACCGCGCTGGCCAGGCCGCTCACGCAGGAGGACATCGCCGGGTCCTACGCGGGACTCCGGCCACTGGTCGCCGGAGTCGCCATGTCGGGAAGTGCCGACCTCTCCCGGCGGCACCTGATCAGCCGGACGAGCGCGGGCGTCATCACGATCACCGGCGGCAAGCTCACCACCTATCGCGAGATGGCCGAAGACGCCGTTGACCTGGCGATGGCTGGGATGGGCGCTTACGCCCGATGCCGTACGCGTCAATTGCCACTCATCGGAGCGGCCGCACCCGCCTGCCTCGCGGGGATCGACGCGACGCCGTGGCTGCTGGCGAGGTACGGCACGGAGGCCGAGCGGGTTGCCGCCGAGGGCGGGCCGGACGGCCATGAGCGAGTCGTGCCCGGCCTGCCGGTGACGGTGGCCGAGCTCCGGTACGCGGTACGGCATGAGCTTGCGCTTGGAGTCGACGATCTCCTCGATCGTCGTACCCGAATCGGACTGGTACCACGGGATCGGGCGCAGGCCCTTCCGATCGCCCAACAGGTCCTCGCCGAGCTGGGAGGAACCGAGTGAAGGACGCCCTGAGCCAATAGGTTGGACAGAAGGCGTCCTTCACTCAGCGGTGCTGGCCGGGATTACTCGGAAGGTGACCCGGCTGTGTCGTCTGTGTCGTCCGTGTCCTCTGTGTTCTCCCGGGCTTCCGTCCGCGGGGCCGGTGGGGGCTCTTCGGCGACCTTGGGCTGGGCCATCAGACCGTAAAGCTCCTGACGGGCCTGCTCGAGGATCTCCGCGGCACGGGTGGCCTGCGCCGGCGTTCCGTGTAGGGCCACGGTGCTCGCGGCCATCCCGACCTGGGCGATGACTCCGGCCAGGGTCCGGTTCTCGGCACGGACGTCGCCGGCCACGTCGGTCCACGGTGTACCGAGCTGGGCCCGGTTCTCCTCTACGTACGCGCGCCCCTCGTCGGTGAGCGTCGCGGTCTTGCGGCCATCGAGGCGTTCGACCGTGACGAGGCCCTCGTCCTCGAGCTGGGACAGAGTCGGGTAGACCGTGCCCGGGCTGGGGCGCCAGACCCCGCCGCTGCGCTCACTGATCTCGCTGATCAGCTCGTACCCGTGCCTGGGCTGCTCGTCGAGCAGGACCAGGATTGCCGCGCGCACGTCGCCGCGACGCCGGGCGCCCCGCCCCCTGCCGCGGCCTCTGGCCCGCCAGGGACCGCCGGGTGGGCCGAAACCCGGACCGCCGAACCCGGGTCCGAATCCGGGGCCGACCGGCGGACCGAACAGGCCGCCGGGTCCGAACGGGAATCCGGGGCCCTCGCCGGACCGGTCGAAACCGAATGACTCCCGGCCCTCGGGTCGGCGCCCATGGCGGTGTCCATGGCGGTGTCCGGGTCGGTGCTGGCGATCGCGCTCGCGGTCTCCGTCCTCGTGATCTCCGTGCTCGTGGTCTCCGGGCCCCCGGTGCGTCCGGTCCCGTTGACCGTGCTCCCGGGCGACGCCACGGGCCGCTTCAACGGCGGCGGCAAGCAGGCTGTTCCATGCTGTGCTGGCATCCCGCCAGCTGGAAGATGCGTATGTCGACATCTGTGTGTCTCCTTGTACGTTCTGGTCGGCGCGTATCGCCGATGCATACACGATATATCGACGACCGTCAGAATGCAAGGGCTCGTTGTAAGCGCGGTTCCTTAGCTGCCGGCCTGCGGATCCACCCGGATCTCCCGGGTCGGCTCGACCACCTGGATCACTTCGGTCGGAGCTTCGGCACGGATCTCCGCGGTCTGCTCACGATCCGGGTCCCTGGTCCCGCGGGCCGGCGATGGGCGGCCGGGTCTCGGGGTCGGCGGGGTCGGCGGGGTGGGAACGGGCGGAACCATGCTCGGGTCGATCGTCACGTCCACGATCGCGTCGGCCGGCACCTCCTGGGCAATGAAGTGCATCAGCGCGTCATGGTCGAGATGGCCCAGCCGCTGCACCCGGATCGAGACCCGTCGACTCGACGCGGGAGCTTGGCCGGCCTCGAACACGCCACCCCGGTCGCGCACTTGGACGACGGACGAGGTCAGCGCAGAGAGCAGGTCGCCGAGGGCTCGCGGCGTGCCGCGGCTGCCGATCAGCCGCCCGGCCGTACGGACCAGCGCACGTTGCCGGTCCTCCGGCAGCGAAGAATCGACGGCCATGCCCAGCCACCCACCGACCCAGCGCACGAACTCGATCGGTGCGGTGTCGACGCTGAAGTAACCGTCCAGGTGGTCGATCCGGGTCTCGGTCTCGGCTGAGAGTTCCTCGAAGATCCCGAGAAAGCGACGCAGCACGTCGTCCTCGGCCATCACCCGAGGCAACTGCTCGATCAGTCGGCCGTTCATCGCACGCTGATCGCATGGTCGAAGGACAGGAAGAGGCTGTCGTCGGGCAGTTCGATCCGCTGCCGGGTGCCCAGGGTTGCGCCGGTATTCGGATCGCGGATCTCCAGCACGACTTCATCGACGCCGGCGACCCCTTCGAGTCCGCTGAGCAGCGCGAACAGATCGCCGACGTTCAAGGCCCGCCCGAACGGCCAGCCCTGCCCGCCAGGGCCGCCGGAGACCGGGTTGACGTACCCGTACACCGCGCCCAATGCTCGGCTGCGCAGGCTGGCCGACTCCGCGCCGGGCAGTCCGGCGAGATGGGCCTGCACGCTCACGCCCACATAGGTCGGCGGTCTGATCTCGACCGTGGTGGTCAGCATCCGCCGTCGGTCGAGATAGGAGGACACCCGGGCGGTCACCTCGGGAGCCAGATTGAGCTCTTCCAGCGTCAACTGGTCGGGACTCGCCGAACTGCGGGGTACGACCAGGACGCGCACCGGGCCGCCATCCCCAGCCGGCGGCAGGCAGCGCGCCCGGGCCACCTCGACGGCCGCTTGCAGCGTGAGCCGCTCGTAGTCGGCCGCGGTCACGGCCCGGTTGTTCGTACGGACCGACTGCGGGCCGCGCAGTTTCGCGTTCTCGACGCTTTCGCCGTCGATCCCGCCCCGGGCCGGGTCCAGGTTTTCGACCCGGCCGATGAACGGCAGCGACGACTTCAGCCATGTGATGGTTCGGGCGCCGACGTTGCCCCGGTTGCCGCCACCGTAGCGATATCCCGTGGCCACGAACTCGGCGTCAACCGGCGGAACAGCGCCGTACTGGCGCACGGAACCGTCGAGTTCGCGCATGCCCGGCCCGAAGCTGATCTCGCCGGTCGGTGAATCCCAGGTGAAGTGCCGATCGTCTGGGCCAGAACCGGCGAAGTCGGCGACCTCCGACCAGTCCGCGGGGCCACTGTTGCTGATCACCCGGATGGTTTCGCCCTGCCGGCGGGGCAGGACCGGCGTACGGCGGACCCGGATGCGCTGACCCGGGGTGCCATCGCTGCGGCCCAGCGACTCCCGGCCGGCTGGCTGGCCGTTGTGCGCCGCGACCACGCCGCCAAGGCTGGCCACCTCCAGCGACTTCACTCTTGGGGACGCGCGGAAGATCGGCTGATCCGGCTCTGCCTCGAGCAGTCGGCAGCGGATCCAGTGCGCACGGGTCGGTCCCACGACCATCGAGTCATGCGCGGGCGGGACGATCAGGGTGATCGCTCCGTTGCGGTTCAGGGCGAGCGTCTCGTCGGACAGGACCCGGCAGCGTTGCCAGCGACCCTGGGCCAGCACCTCCCAGACCCACGGCGGCCGTCTGGGATCGACACCGGCGCTGGCCACCGACGCCCTGAAGCGCAGCCGGACCACATTGCCCCGAAGGCTTTCGGCGAAGCCGAAGTAGACGGCCTCTCCGGGTGTCACCGTCCGGAAGACCGGGAACTCCTCGCCGACGACGGTGATGTCGGACAGGTGGTCCTCGAAGGCACCCCGGCTCTCGGTCAAGCAGGCCGATAGGTGCGGCGCAACGATCAGCCGTTCCTCGTCGGTCATGAAGACCACGGAGTCGTCCTGCTCGGTACGCACGGTGCCGACCTGGGTGCCGGCCGGTACGCGTACGGACTCCGGCTGCGGCCCCGACAACCAGAACAGGATGTCCGTGCGGGCGGAGGCAGCCGGATAGAGCGAAATGCCCAGCAGGTCGAGGAACTTCACGTACAGCCGATCCGGCACCTGATTGAGCCGGTACAGGGTCAGGTCGGTCATCCAGGCGAAGAGTTCGATCAGCGCGACACCAGGATCGGAGACGTTGTGGTCTGTCCACTCCGGACAGTGCTTCGGGATCAGACGCTTTGCTTCGTCCACGATGTCCTGGAAGCGGCGATCATCGAGGTTCGGCGTCGGCAGGCTCATGATGGCTCCGGGGCGATCACGTAGCAGCGATCACGTAGAAGGGATGGACGAGGTTGCGGCGGTCGTTGGTCGCCTTGATCCGGTAGCTGAGCTCGATGAGCACCCGATTGGGCTGCTCGGGATCGAGCCCGACGGTCAACTCCTCGACTGCCGCCCGAGGCTCCCAGCGCGCCAAGGCCTCCTGCACCGCCTGCGCCATCAAGCCCCTCGTGGTGGCGTCGGTGGAGTCGAAGATGTGGTCCCAGATCCGGCAGCCGAAGTCCGGTCGCATCACCCGTTCCCCAGGTGCGGTCTCGATGATCATCCGCATCGCGGCATCGATGTCCGCAGGCCCGGTGCTCATTGCCAGGCCCCCACGGGGGGACACCTGCAGCGGGAACGCCCAGCCGCGGCCGACGAAGCCGTGTTCATCGGTCATGCCGCGACCGCCGTAGCGAGTGGGTTGTCATCCGATCAGCACCTGAGGCGCGCCAGCCGTGATCGCGCCGACCGGCGCATCGGCCGGGTCGTTGCAGGTCAGCACCCGGTCCCCTTGACGGGCCGCACCTTTGCCGTTGATCAGGACGGTCGCCGATCCGGCAATAACCGTGCCGCGATTGCGGGGCGGGGTCACGAAGGAGGTACCGGGCGCGGTGACGATGTGCGGCGGCTGGTTCTGGGCGACGCTGTCGACGGTGGCCGCGGGCTGTCCCTGGATACGGACGTCCGGGGAGAGCCGATCGGCCAACCTGCCGACGAAGGGGTGCGGTAGCGGGGTCGGCACCGGGGAGCCGGGCGGGGAGGGCACGAGCACGACGTGGGTGTCGGTCCCGGTCACCGGATCACCCTGACGCGCAGCTGGCTTTCCCATGCTCAGTTCAGCTCGATCATGCCGCCGGAGACCTTGACCCGCGAACTGCCGGAGATCTCGATGGTCGGGGCGTCCAGCTTGAGCGACTGCTGTGCGGTGACGGCGATCTGGGCTCCGGTGATCTCCACCTTGTTCTCGCCGGCCAGGGTGGTCTTGTCTTTGGTCAGCACCAGCTTGGAGTCGCCGTCGCCGATGCGCACGGTGATCGATTTGTCCGGGTCATCGCGCAGCACGACGCTGTGCCCCGAACGGCTGGTCCAGGTCCAGGCTTGGATCTCGCCGTCCACGACGTACTCGCCGTCCGGGGGTTTGTCCTCGCCGTTCCAGAGCCCGCCGATCACCACCGGTCGGCCGGTGTCCCCGTGCTCGAAGCCGACCAGTACCTCGTCGGCGACGCTGGGCAGGCACTGCAGTCCACGAGTCGGTCCCGCGCCGACCCCGACCACCCGTGCCCAGGTGCTCTCGTCGTCCTCGGTCAGGGTGGGGAACTTGACCCGTACCCGGCCCAGGCGCATCGGGTCATCGCTATTGGTCACGATCCCGACGGCAAGGTCACCCCAGCCGCGCCCGCCTCGCCCGGCGGCCGCACCGCCCGTACCGCCGCCGGCGCCGACCAGGTCGACGAAACCGGAGGGCTCCTTGCTCCCCGACCAGAACCGGGTGAGGTACGGCGCGGACCCGCCGTAGACGTGCTCGACGCTGGTCAGGACATACTTGCCGGACAGCCGCTCGCCAACGCCGTCGATCTGCACCTCGGCCCCGGCTGCCAGCCGTGGGTCGCCTTGCGCCGTACCGCGTACCGCGATCTCGTCACCGGAGGAGCGCAGCAGCAGGGAACTTGCCAGTGCGTCGGCTTCGGACTGCGTACTGACCGGGAACTGGCCGGCGAAGCGGCGGACCTGGCCGAAGCCATTGCGGGTGTCCTCGGCCAGCTGCGTACCGACCGGAGCGCTGGTGCCCGGCTCGCCTTCGACTGCGCGGCCGATGAGTGCCCGCCGGCCGACCGGGTCCCAGCCGCGTACGACCACCTCCTCGCAGTGCTCGGAGCTGGACAGCCGGGCGCGGAAGACGGTGAGGTTGGTTCCCCAGACAAGGGTCGGCGGGCTTCCGGTGGCGGTGGGCTGCGGACGCAGATGCAGTGTGCGCTCGGTGATCCAGAAGTCGAAGCCGACTTTGCCGGCCAGCCGCCGGAGGAAGGCGAAGTCGGTCTCGCTGGACTGCAGAACGTGGTCGAGGACCTCCGAGGTCGCGGAGATGTCGGCGTCCAGCCCGTACTCGTCGGCGATCTGACCGGCGATGTCGGCGACGGTCATCTGTTGGAAGCTGCGGCTCTTCGGTCCGCGGGCCAGGCGATGGCCGACGTCGAACCCGGTGAGCACCAACTCGTGTCGGCCGCCGGTGCCCTGCTCCACGCACAGCGCCGTGATCTCGCCGCTGCTGACCTCGACCAGGTCGGCGCTGCCCTGGAAGGAGATGCCGATCCGGCCGCCGACCTTGAACCGTTGGGAGTCGAAGTGGTCGAAGTGCGGGTCTTCGAACCGAACCGTGAACGCGTCTGGCAGGTGCACGGACTCCTCGACCTTGACCAGCGCCAGGGCGGCGTACAACTCGGTGGGCAGTGGGGCGCCGTCGACGGTCAGCGAGGCGCCGGCCAGGCGGCGATCGTCAGCCACGGCGCACCGCCGAGGGATGCGGGATGACGATGATCTGGCCGGGCCGTAGCGAGTGCGGGTCGGTGATCTTGTTGGCCTCGGCCACCAGCCGCCAGCGGGTCGGATCCCCGAGATGGGTAGCGGTGATCCGGTCGATCGTCTCCCCGGGCAGCACCCGATGCATGCGCTCAGGCGCCGGCGTGCCGGACGTGGGGTTCTGGCCCTGCTCGACCTGCTCGTCCTCGAACTGCTTGAGCGAGATGTCGACCTTGGCCCGCAACGCGGTCCCGTCCCAGGCGAAGTAGGTGTAGCGCAGGTTCAACCGCTCGATGACTGCCTTGAAGGAGTGGAAGTTTCCCCAGTGGAACCGGACCCAGGGCGGGCGGGCTTCGTTGCGTTTCTCGTCGGTCTCGCGCAGCGACTTGTCCACCCGCATCAGCTTGAGCAGTGCCGCGGCATGAGTCGTGACGGGCTGACCTGTCGCGGTCGTGTCGAGCGTCAGGGTCATCGTCATCGTCCCTGACTGCCCCTGCTGGAAGGTCAGCGTCGGCGTGTCCTTGCCTTTCGGCTTGGCCGCGTTCCACGTGTTGGCTTTGACGAGCGTGAACTCCGAGGGGTTGAACAGGCACTCGATCCGATCGCCGACCTCCGGCTCGAGCCACGCCTTGCTGGGTCCGGCCATGGTCAGAACACCCCCGCGAACCGGCCGCCGCGGCGCTCCAACTCGGCGATCAGCCGGTCCTCGAGGACTTCCAGGAGTTCATCGGCTCGACCAGACAGGCCCCTGCCGTCCCCGCCAGCGCTTGGCCCGTGACCCGCTCCGGCGATCTCGGCCGGCAGCGCGGACATGGCGGTGCCAGCCGTGGACTGCCACGCCCATCCGCCCGTTTCGGCGCTCTCCGCGGCACCCTCAACGATTCCGCCCGCGTCCCCCGCCGTGGCCGGGAGCCGCTCGCCAGCCGCACCGATTGCACCTTCGACCCGCGTCGGCAATGCCGCAGCCTGCCCGGCGACCTCGGTGGCGGTCTCCCTGGCAACCGCTGTGGCCCGGGAGAGCAGCGGCGCCAAGCCGCCGACCGGGAGATCGCCCACCGGCGGTGTGCGCTGCGCGAATCCCGCCGCGGCTAGGTCAGCGAGACTCGAGCCTGCCCCGCCCGCGGTGCTGCCGACGGCGCTGCCGGTCTCGCGCGCGCGCCGCTCGCCGGCGTCCGCGATGCCCGACAGCCGCTCGAGCAGGAAGTGTGGTGTCGACTCCGCTCGGCGGGCAGGTCCGTGACCGGCGCGACTTGCGGTGGTGTCGGTGTGGTGGGTCCTGCTCACCAGCCGTGGCCGCAGGGAGTCCCGTACGTGGGAGAGTTCGTGGGCGACCAGGCTGCGGGTCCGCACCGACCCGTCGGGCGGGCTAGGCAGGTGCATCGTGACACCGGTTGTCGCGGCCCGCGCCCCCGAAGCCCGCAGCGCGGCTCGGGTCGCCACGCCGCTGGTGAACTGCGGCAGTCGGGTACGGCCGGTGATCGCTCGGGCCAACGGCGCGAAGCGGTTCGGCAACGCCGCCGGACGCGACAGCGGCCGGGTGGCCAGCGCTCGGTGCCAGCGTTGCTCGGGGCTGGGCCGGCTCTGACCTGGCGATGCCGCCGTTCCAGACCCAGCGGGTTCGGCCGAAACGGCCGGGGGGATGACTCGGCGAATCTGGCCAGGGCGGCGGCCGTCTGGCCTGCTGGGCTGGGTCCATGGAGGTGGTGACCCGGCGCGGTCCGGGAGGTGGTCGCGCGATGCCGCTCGAGCGGGAGTCGGGAGGCGGCGAGCCGGGAGGCGGCGAGTCGCAAATGCTCGCCCGATCCCCGGCGGCTGGATCCCGGAGAGCGCCGAAACGTCCCGCCGGGGAACGCCCCCTACATCGCCGTTATGCGCATAACGGTCACTTCTGACGGGAAATTTTCGCCGTTGTGCGCATAACGGCGAAATGGGGGGCCGGTTGCCGGAGGGGCCCAGGCGGGCTGCGAAGGCGGAACGGTCGTTCGACGGGGGAGTGTTGGCCGGACGGATCACCCGGGACCGGATGCCGCCGGCGAACGAGAGCGCCCAAGGCGGGCGGACCGGGAACGCACGTACGCTGAGCACCGGCGCCGGAACCGGAATCTGTGGGCGCCGGAGTGAGCGCAGCACGAGAGGCGGTGGCGCTCGGCGTACGGCGGGCCGATGACCAACCGGATGTAACCGACGAATCACCGAGCGGTGCCGGCGGCGGGCGAAGTCGCGGGCTCGAGTGAACAGGCCCGTGGCTGGCCGGCGGTTCTCCCGGAAACCGTCACGGACGTTCTGGCGGTTCTCACGGAAACCGCCAGGTTGGTCTGGGCCCGTCTGTCGGCGCCCGCCCTCACCCGCGGATGAAGCCATGGTGGGCGATCTCCAGTTCCTCCTGGGCCAGGTCGTTGGACCCGGCGGCAAGGGTGGGACCCGTCCACTTCACCGGGAACGCCTCGGCGAAGGTCCAACTTCGAATCGGCTGGTTCTTCCCGTCGACCAGCGTGATCGTTCCGGACTCGCGGGTGAGCGAGTTCGAGTTGCCCGAGAAGCCTTCCCCGGATGACTTGGACAGCCAGGTGAAGAGGTCCGTGGCGTCGGTGACTCCGGCCTTGAGCACGATGTTCGGCCAGGACATCGGGCCGGGGAACTTGTGCTTGAACTGGTTCTGGCCGCCTTCGATGACCTCCTCGACCGCGACCTCGACGCCCAGCCCGGAAACCTCGGTGAAGGCGCCGATGTTGAGGGCGCCGATCTCCAGCTTGAACCGGCCGGCGAAGGCTGGGTCCGGCGTTCGCGGTGCGGTCATCGGGCGCCCTCCCTGCGAACTGGGCCTGGTACGTCCTTGTCCGGTACGTCCTTGTCGGCGTACGTCCCGTGGATCAGGCGAGTGCCCTCTCGTTCAGCTCGGCCACGTGTCGCAACAGCCGGCTGCGGTCGGCATGTTCGAGATCCAGCAGCGGATCGAGGTCCCAGTGCAGGTGATAGGCCAGATAGGTCACCTCGCGCCATAACTCCTCCGCCGGATATCGGGCCAGGGCTAGCCCACGAGGGTGGACGTGGAGTCGAAAGGGCTGGTCTGCTCGGTGCCCTCCAGCGCCGACGGGTCACCGAAGTTGACCACTTGGTAGTAGTCCTGCAGGTAACCCAGATCCGAGGCGAACAAGCCTTCGATCACTTTCGGAGTCACTTGGTCGACGCTGCCCAGCTCCGTGATCACCCGCGACAGCAGGATGACGGTCAGGTAGGCCTCGTTCTCCTGCACCCGGGAGTCACGCAGGGGAGCGATCTCGTCCCGTGCGGTGGCCAGGCGCATCACGCCATGGCGGTGCAAGGTGCCGTCGCCGTCCACGTACCCCTTGGGCAGAGTGAACGGGAATTCGGTACGCAGGCTCATGCTCGACTCAACCCTTCGTGGGTGATCGTGATCTCTTCGACCGCGATCGCGTCCTCACCGGCGTTGAGGTCGGCGCCCTTCCACTTCGATGGCCACCCGGCGATGAAGTTCCAGCGGGCCACCTCGGTGTGCTTGGAGTCGTAGAGGACGACCGAGCCGTTGCGCCGAGCGGCGTCGATGTCGCCGTCCTCGACCTGTTTGCGCCAGTCCCACAGGTCGCGGCGGGCATCGATCCCCTTCTTCAGCGTGATATCGGACCACTTCATCGCGCCGGGGACCTTGCGGATGATCATCTTTCCGTCCTTGGTCGCCTCCTTGTACTCGATGGTTTCGGTCTCGGACTCGACCCCAGAGGCCTCTTTCCACTGGGCTACTCCGATTCCGTCCATCTCCAGCGCGAACGAGAAGGTGGTGAACAGATCAGGCATGGTGTGACTCCTTCAGGGGATTCGTCGTCGGTTACTCAGCGGTGGAAGCGCCGCCCTGCCACTGGCTGATGCGGAAGATGACGAACTCGGCGGGCTTCACCGGCGCGATCCCGATCTCGACGGTGAGCCGGCCCTCGTCGATGGACTCCGACGGGTTGGTCTCCGCGTCGCACTTGACGTAGAACGCCTGCTCCGGGGTGGCGCCGAGCAGCGCGCCTTGGCGCCAGAGCCCGAGGAGGAAGGCGTTGATCGTGCGCTTGACGCGTTGCCATAAATCCAGGTCGTTGGGCTCGAACACGATCCACTGGGTACCGCGAAGTATCGACTCCTCGATGTAGGTGAAGAGCCGTCGTACGTTCACATACCTCCAACTGGCATCAGAGGACAGCGTCCGTGCGCCCCAGACCCGGATGCCTCGGGTGCCGAACGGACGGATGCAGTTGATCCCGTTGGGGTTCAACAGCTCCTGCTCCCGAGAGGTCACCTTCGTTTCAACGTTCAAGGCACCGCGGACCACCTCGTTCGCCGGGGCCTTCCAGACTCCACGAGTGGCATCGTTGCGCGCCCAGATCCCGGCAACGTGACCGCAGGGCGGGATGGTCAGCGTCGCGGAACCGTCGGATCCTCGGTCGCCGAGCGGGTTGGAGACTTCCAGCCACGGGTAGTAGAAAGCGGCGAACTTCGCGTCGTACATCGCCGTGTCCGTACGCCACTCCTTCACCTGTTGCGGGGACATCCCCGGCGGCGCGTCGAGGATCGCCATCCGGTTGGCGCTCTTCTCGCAGTGGTCGATCAGCGTCGTTTGGACGTCCTTGAAGAGCCCGAGGTCGACTGAGCCGTTGGTGGTGGCGGCGGTGATCAGGTCGGGTACGGCGACCATCGTCACCTCGTCGGCGATCACCAGGCCGCCGATGCCGCTGCGGGCGGACTCGTCACCCCTGAATTCCGAGGAACCGACCTTGCTCGAATCGGCGGCCACCGGCTCCAGCCGATGCGTGCCGGCCGGCGGAACCCGGTCCACGGCCGAAACACCCTGGGCAGCAGGGGCCTCCACCCGGATCATGGTGGACTCCCGGTTCACGACGGTCTCCACATTGCGTGCGCCGCGCGCGAAGGTCAGGTCAGGGAAGGTCTCCACGTCGCGGCCACCCGTACGCACCTTGAGCGTGAACGTCCCTGCTGCCCCGCCGCCGCCCCCCTCGCTGCTGCTCGCGTCAGCCGGTTCGATGACCACCTCGTACGGCCCGGCGCCCTCGAGCGCCCGTACCCGCAAGGTCTCCAGCTCGTCCTTCGTAGCCGACGGCAGCGCCAGCCGAGGGCTCGTATCCCCGTCCCCGGCGTGCGGGATCCGCACGATGTAGCAGGACCCGCCACCGTTGGCGAAGTAGCCGTACACCGAATGCGGCAGCATCGCGCCCTCGACGAACCCGCCGTAGAGCCGGGTGTAGTCACCCCAGCTGGTCACCAGCCGCGGCGCCAGCCCGCTCGGGTTGTCGGCCGGTGCGTTCGCGGTGAACCCCACGAAGGCGGCCACCGACGTGCTGACGCCCTCGATCGGCTTCGAGCCGGATTCCACCTCTTCGACGTAGACGCCAGGAGTGAGGTACGTGGTCATGTTTGCTCCTATTTGCCAGCGGTGCGGACGGCTTCAACGAGTGCGGTGGGGCTGAGCTCGCAGCAGTAGGACTCGCCGCGGTGAAAGGGCGGGAAGATCCGCATCTGCGGTCGGGCTGAGGAACAGGCCACGACTTTGACTGCGGGATAGTCCGCGGCGATGCGTTTGGCGAGGCGAGTGCTGTCGGCGGCGTCAAGGTCGAGGACCACGACGTCGGGCAGGGTCGTGTGCAGCCGCTCGAGGATGCCGTCGCTTGCGGTCTCCTCGGCGACGATCGAGCGCTCGTCGTCGTCGACAATGTCCCGCAGACCGAGTCGGATGATGGCCCCGAAGTCCCCCAACAACACCCGTGCCACTCCGGTACCTCCTCGTCCTCGGGCTGTTCCCGACGCTAGGGACGGGTCACGTCTGCGCACAGAGGATTACGGGCAGCCTTCCGGGCAGGACCCAACTTCAGGACGGCTCTGTCGAAACGGTCACGTGTCATTGCCCGAAGATGTGCCCGCCGAGCCCTGATGGTCGAAGACGACCCGGCATACTTTTGCCAGTGCCATGCGCACACGCCTTCCCCGCCCGGACCTGGCAGAGCCGGAGCACGGCCGCCTTGAGCGCCACGGGCATCGTCGCCACGATGCTGTGGCGGGGAATCCGGCGCGCGCGGTCGGCGGCGGTCTCGTGTCTAATCGTGACGTAGTCAAGGCACTCCGTGCCGGCACCGACCAGGCGACCTCACTCTCGTCGGGGCTTGAGCCGCGGACGAGTCATGACGTCTCGCCCGAGCCTGCGAGCACGAACAGTGTTCTTAGGACGCTCAACGCCACCCTGGGCGGCGTAGCAGACATGCAGGAGCACTCAGCCAGACTGGCAGCCAGCAGGGCGAGGGCGGCGGCCCCCAGTACTTACACCGCTGGGGCGCGTCTGCACACGAATCGGCCCGCAGCGCGGCTTGCGGGGGCCCTTGGAGCCCGCGCATTCACGGTCGGCCGAGACGTGTACTTCGGTGCATCTGAGTTTCAGCCAGGAACCCCGGACGGCCGAGGTCTGATCGCACACGAACTCACCCACGTGGCACAGAACCGGACCCACGGACCACGGACCATACGTCGGGAGGTCGTGCCGATCATGGGTTTGGGACCGACTCCGATCGCTGCTGTGACGGTGGCCTTCGATCCACAAGCGCCGTGGACCATAACCGCAGAGGGAAGCCCGGATCCTGCAGATATCGCGCTCGAAATCTACGGAGTCGAGGCTCCGGCGGCATTGGGGAAACCGGATATGTTTCGTATCGTAGAGGACCTGTTTCCCCAGGCTGCTGATCGGTACGTGGTTGTTCCCGGCATGCTCCGCACGCATTATGCAGATGAGTTCCATCAGTTGATGACGGCCGCACTTGAGCGGGATATCAAGTCCGTGAAATCGATCCTCTTCGAGACGCGGATAGATAGCGATGATGAAGCAAGCCTCATCTCCCATGTCGAGTGGTGGTCACGACGCAAGGACTTGACCGACAGAAGCGGCCGTTCGTACTTCGACGTCTTTCTCGCTCGCCTCAAGGCCGACAGTTGGTATCGAGACTACGGATTCTGGGAAGGTAGCAGCACACCTTATCTCGACTCTCTGTACACCGAAGTCGAGGAGCGAGCGGGCGAGTTGAACACGTTGATTGCCCAGAATAGCGTCGAGTTCGGCGCGTATCAGCCCTTGTGGGCCGCGCTAGATGAAAGAGGCGTCCGGGCAAATCGACCGGTTCCGGATGCAGATCTCGTTGCTCGATCCGCGGCACTCGTACTTGATCGATTAGAGGGTAGGACGAGCGAATCCGATAGTGGCACCATCGCCGACGTTCTGGTTGGCCTTCCGCCCCGCGAGAAGGCTGCAGTACTCCGGAAGATCATGAGCCGGTACGACGAACGGGAGTACTTGATCTTCGGCCGTTTCGGCGAAGCGTGGGAGGGCGGAATGCTCTTCTGGCTTTTCGAGGATCTCGACGATGAGGACCGGATTCGAGTCGCCGATTCCATCAAGGCGTCCGGTGTCATGCAGCCCGAGGCCGTGGATGCGCTGCTCGCCGGACGCGGTTTGGGCGGCGAGTACCTGCCATGGACGACCTACCACGGGCAACAAGCCGCCCAATACTGGGCCGACCTGTACAACGAGAGCGAAGGGGCCTCCGCCGTTGGCGCGGCGATTGCAGGCGGGTTCGCGTCACTGTGGACGCCCGATACGGCGGGAGCGACGGTGCTGACGTTCGTCACCGCGGGTACAGCCTCTGGGATCGCTGCGGCTGCCCCGAAGCTTGGGCAGGGGATGCTCGTTGTCGGCACTGGCGTCACGTCGTATCAGACGACTGTGGCCGCGGGCGAACTGATTTCCGGCGAGGATGCGTACTCCGGGGAGAAGCTCGATCAGACGGACAAGATCGTTCGCATTCTGCATGTCGTGTCCGGGGTCCTCATGCTCAGCGCAGGGGCCATGTCGGCACGCGCGATGACAGCAGGCGCCAAAGGGACAACTCCAGACCTGACAGAACCGACTCCGCCGGCGATCGAGGAGGGGTCTGTGCAGTGGCGCATCGTTGGGTCCGATCCGACGACTGGTGAGGTCATCGCAATCGGGCAGAGCCTCGAGACTGCGCAGTCCGCCGTCATCCGCCTGAATCCTCAGACGGGACTTGGTAGTGCAACCAACCTGTCAACCGGCGCGGTTCAGTCCATTCGTGCCTTTCAACTCGAAGCAAGAGCTGCCGGAGCCTTATCGGGCGGCGCACCAGCGGCGGAATCGACTGCGCTAGCCATCGCAGGTCCTTTGCCACCGCAGGGCACAGGTCCGAGTGCCATTCGTCCCCCTATACCCACAGGTACATCGCCGCTTCAACCTTCACCCCCGCGAGCATTGGAGGTGACGGACATGTTTGCAGAAGCTCAGGGAATGGTCACCCCGGAGGCTCTGGCTGACCAGGCACTCGCAGATGGACTCATTTCACAGCCCATCCCAGAGGCTTTCTACTACGATGAAGTGAGCGGAGATTTCCTGCCGTGGTATCTCAATGCTGAGACCGGCAGCATTACACCCCATTGGCTGAGTTCTGCGAAGCTCGGCACTATTATGGAAGCGATTGCTTCATTTGGATATCCCATCAACCAACTCCCGTTGCGAACCCGGTTGTCAGGGCAACCGGGTGCGCCAAGGCGGGGGCAAATCGTTCGGCTGGACAGCTACGACCCAGACAAAGGGGAAATCGTCTCCCGGAAGCGGACGCAGTTAGGTGCGATAGACGAGTGGGACGCTTTGAATCATGTGCAGGAGCTCGTCACCAAGTATCCCTCCGGGGCCCT
>JALZIX010000368.1 GCA_030860025.1 Actinomycetota bacterium | reverse complement strand
GCGAGCCATCAGACGATGCCGTCGTCGCGCAGTGCGTTCAGGCCGGACTCATCGATGTCGAGCAACTTTCCGAACACCTCTACGTTGTCCGCGCCACGCTCGGCGCCGGCCCGGTGGACAGCGTGGTCACGCTTCGGGAATTTGGGAATGATCCCTTGCATCGTGATCGGCCCCAGCGCGTCGTCGGGAACGGCGATGAGATCACCCCGGGCCTGGAACTGCGGGTCGCGCATGATGTCCTCGGCGGTATAGACCAGCTGAAAGACGGCATCGGCCTCGGCCAACTTCTCGGACAGAACCGCGTAGTCCTCCGCAGCAGCCCATTGCCCGAAGAGCGCATCGCACTCGTCCAGGAAGTCAATGACGACGCTGGGTTCCTCGAGCATGACGCCCTCGGCAAGGCGGGCGATCTGCTCACTGGCCCCCGCCGCGGCCAGTACTCGGCTGATGGCGGCCGGCCCCACTGCACTGACGACGAACCAGCGACCGTCCCGGGACTGGAACAGGTTACGGAGCACGCCGTGACTGGTCAGCTTGTTGCCCGGGCGCATCGCCACCTGGCCGAGCTGGTCGTACGCGGCGATCTGGGTCGGGATGATCCGGAAGAGTCCTTCGAACAGCGCGACGTCGACAACCTCGACTCCGCTGGACGGGTGCGCCCCCCGTGCCCGGTTCCACAGGGCCGCCATGATTCCGAATGCACCGAACGTCGCCGCCACGCCGTCGGCCAGAGTCGACGAGGGAAACATCGGCGATCCGTCCGGTTCACCGTTCAGGTTGGCAAAGCCGCTCATCGCCTCCGCGATCGTGCCGAAGCCGGGACGAGCGCGTTCCGGGCCCGTCTGGCCAAGTCCCGAGATCCGGAGCATCACGACATTCACTCCGGCGGCCTCGAGGTCCTCCGGCCCGAGGCCCCAGCGCTCGAGCGTCCCGGGACGGAAGTTCTCGGAGATGACGTCGACCTGAGCAGCCAGCTCGAGTGCCAATTCGCGACCTCTGGCCTTGGAGAGATCGAGACTGATCACCCGCTTCCCGCGCTGGATAACCTTCCACCACAAGGAATGGTCACCCTTGCGCGGCAGCATGGTGCGGATCGCGGTACGGGTCGGATGCTCGACACAGATGACGTCGGCGCCCAGATCGGCAAGCAGCCCGGCGGCGAGCGCACCCGAATACTGATGAGAGAGGTCCAGGACCCGAAGACCCTCGAGGATCGGGGGCAGTCGGACGTCACGTTCCTCGGTCACTCCTGGTCCGCCTCTTGCGCTCCGCGCACCCCTCGCTCCGCTCCTCGGGCCGTGGCCGGCCCTGCGATGCTCACTCGCTGTCGGCTCATTCGGCGGCCTCCGCGCGGCCGACTGCTCCAGCCGAAACGAGTTCGTCGATGCGCGCCTGGTCGAGGCCGAGGAGCTTGCTCAGTATTTCCTCACTGTGCCTACCCATGGGCGGCGGCAGAGTCGGCACTGCAGGCGCCCAGCGATCAGAGGCGAACGGCAACTTGATGACGTCCACGATCTTGCCGTCCTCGTCGATGCGCTGGACCACGCCATTGTGTACGGCCTGCTCCGAACGGACCGCATCCGCAAGCTCCAACACGGGGCTGTTCGGGACATCTGCGCGCTCGAGGATTTCCAGCCACTGCGCTCGGGTCTTGGTCTTGAACTGCTCCTCGAGCAGACCGAGCAGCTCGTCGCGGTGCTGCAAGCGCGCGGCATTGGAAATGTACCGCTCGTTGGTTATCCACTCCGACCGCCCGAGCCCCTCACAGAGCCGACGCCAGAAGCCCTGGGTGAAAGCGCCGACCATCACGTACTGCCCGTCCGAACACATGAACGCCTGGTACGGAACGATCTGCGCATGTCCCCGGCCCAACCGGGGGATCTCCTTGCCCAAGGTGGCGACCACGGGCATGTAGTTGGCCATCAGCGCGATGGACGCATCGAGCATGGCCACCTCGACGTGCTGCCCCTCGGGATGCCGATCCCGGATGTGCAGGGCGGAAAGGATGCCAGAGAGCGCGAACAGGCCGGTGGCGAAGTCCGAGACCGGGGCGCCGATCCGTACCGGGCCGCCGCCGACCTCCCCGGTGATGCCCATCATTCCCGACACCGACTGCATGATGATGTCGTTGGCCGGCCTGTCGCGCCACGGCCCCGACGAGCCGAAGGCAGAGATCGAGCAGTAGATCAGCCCGCTCCGGAATTGGCGCAGGTCGTCGTAACCCACGCCCCGACGGTCCACGACTCCTGGTCGGAAGTTCTGCACGACGATGTCGCATTCAGCGGCCAGCTCGTGGATCACCTGGCGTCCCTCGGGAACGGAGATGTCCACCAGCAGGCTGCGCTTGTTGCGGTTCAGCGCCAGATAGTAATCCGAGTCGACGGGGCCGAGCATCGGTTCGCCCATGTACCGGGCACCGTCACCGCGGCCGGGTTTCTCGACCTTGATGACGTCGGCGCCCATGTCGGCCAGGAACATCGTGGCGTAGGGCCCGGCCGCCGCGTGGGTGAAGTCCAGTACGCGCAGTCCGTCGAGCGGCAACGCGGGAGTGGAAGACCCTGGAGTAGAAGCCACAGTGCTCATCGGTCGCCGAAGTCCTCCGTTCTCATTCTGGATGTACGGGTGGTGTGACCGCGGCTCAGCGAGAGAACTTCGACCTCGGCGCGGTCGCTGCCTCGTATGCCTGTGCGATCTCCTCGGCATCGGCGGTCAGGGCGAACACCACCTCGTCGTAAGCATCGTCGGTCAGGTCGCGCATCTCCTGATCCGAGATCTGACCGATGGGGTGCGGCAGGATCTGGATCGGCAACGTCGGCATGCCCAGGGCCTTGACCTCGGCGCGTGCTTTGAACCCGAAGGGCACGGTGATCACCGACATCGTCGGAACACCGGAACGTTCGAGCGTGACTCCGTCGTGGACACTCCACGAGCTGCAGGAGCCTCAATCACCGAAGGCGGTGACGACCAGGTCGCAGCCTTGCATCGCCTCCACTACCTCGGGCTCCATCGGCTTGCTGGCCGTGGGCTTGGCGCGGAAGACGAATTCGACGTCCTTGTTTCGGGCCTCGATCAACTCCTGGAGCCGGCGCAGATAGATGTCCGCGTTGACCTTGGAGTTCCACAGCAGCCCGATTCGCTTGCCGTCCAGCGAACCGCGCCGTTGAGCAAGCGGATCACCGAGGTTTTCCGGTTCGTCGACAGTTGGGCGGAAGACACGGTAGGTGGCCATCTGCACCCTTTCTTGCCACGTATAGAATATATCTCAGCCTAGAGTTGGACCCTCGACCTTGTCAACCGCGCTGGCAGCCAGTCACCGGCTCGGTCAGTCCCGGTGCACGATCGTCCATCGCTCTATGCGTTTGGGATTTCCGTGTTGGTCACGGTATGCGGTTGCGGTCGTCACCAGCAGCATGGGTCCGCGGCTGCCCATCTTCTCCACAACTGTCTCGAGCGTGGACGTGGCGGTGATCTGGTCCCCGGATCTGATCGGCGCGCTGAACGCGACGCTGCACCCACCCATCACTCGAAAGGCCAGCGCATCAGCCGCCGACCCCGCGCCTGCGGGCCGGCGGCGGCCATCATGGCCGATCTGGTCCCCGGGCGGGAAGGGCGGCAGGAACAGCGGCGGTGCCTGAAGTCGGCCGTCACCGCCGGTCCGCGGACGGGCACCGATCGCTTCGGCGAAGCGCAAGATGTCCACGTCGCTGATGGTTACCGGTCGGGGCGTCGGCCGAAGGGACCGGCGGACGATCTCGACCGATTCGGCGGCTCGTCGGGCGAAGTCGTCGGTCATTGCAGTACCCCGGTCTCGGCCACGGCGAGATAGTCGTCCTGCACCCGACGAAAGACGTCGATCGCCCGATCTTCGGCCGCGTAGTCGAACGCGCGCTCGCCGAGCGTCAGCTCCTCGCTGGAGCCGACCGCAACGGGATGCTCGGCCATCCAGATCGCCGTCCGCCGGGTTGCCTCGATGACCGGAACCTCATCCCGGTAGCCCAGACCACGCAAGGCACTCAGATCCAACAGGGTGTTCTGCCGCATGCTGAACGGGTTACGGCACGGGCTGTGCCGCAAGGGGACAGAGACCGGCTCGAACTGGTGGCCGAGCGCCGAGGCAACGGTGTCGGCGATTGCCCGGACACTGAGTACCTGCTCGTCGCCGACGTTGAACACCCTGCCGTTCGCGTCCGGATGGTCGAGCAGAAGCAGGATCGCGGCGGCGAGATTCTCGGCGTATCCGCGCTGAGGCAGCATCAGCCCGTCGGCCTCGAGAGCGAGGTGACGCCTTCCGTCGAGGGCGCGGCGGACGAAGTACCACTCGAACGGGACGTAGGCGTACGGCCCGTACACCATCGTGTACCGGACGATCGCCGCCTCGAAACCACCCCGCGCCGAGGTGTCCAGCGCATCCCGCTCACCCGCCTGGACCCGGGCGGTCAAGATGTCGTGTCGAGAGTTGCCGAGTTCGCGGATCGGCGGATCGTCCTCCCGCAGAGGCACCGGATACCCCGCCTCTCCGGGTGTGACCAACCAGCCTGCATAGGCAGGCAGTCCGGTCACGGCGATCAGCCTGCCGACCGCCCCGTCCAGCG
>JALZIX010000353.1 GCA_030860025.1 Actinomycetota bacterium | reverse complement strand
CGAGGGTCTTCTGGCGTGGATCACCGACATCCAGCCATCGAGCCCTGGGAAGTTCGGCCAGGGCGGCCAGCCGGGGGTCGGCCAGGGCGGCCGCCACAAGCGGACGGTCTCCGCCGGTTGCCAAGGCAGCCAGAGTGCCTGCCTCGGCGACCAGGATCCGGGCAGCGACGGCCACGGCTGAACCCAACAACGCGGCCGCCTGATTGTCGCGCCGACGCGCGAAGCGCTGCTGGCTCTGCCCGCCGGCTGCCGTACGCCCCTGGACATAGCGCGTCCCCACCTTCGACGCGATCAGCTTGCCCCCATGGAAGACCCCCGCGGCGTACCCACCCCGGCGAATCAGCAGTACACCGAAGCGGCGCTGCCGGAGGGCATGGTCGACGAGCGCCTGCCACGGATCTTGGGCGTCATCCGGCAGCGGCGGAAACGGCACCTCGCAGTGCACCGCCGTGCCATCCTTCGCCTGGGCATCGACAGTGAGCGCTCCGGCAGTGATCTGGGCGCCGCCGTGGCTGCCCGCGAACCGCTCGAACCAGCCGGCCAGCCGCTCCGGGGCTACGAGCACCGTCCGGGCGCCGGTCGCGGACATCTCACCGTCTCCCACGTGAGTAAAGGCGTCCTTTACTCGAACCTATTGGCACAAGGCGTCCTTCACTCGGATTGATAGGGCCGCGTCAGAGGCCCGGAAACTCGGGACTGGCCGGGGCGGTTCCGGCCAGCTGTCGCCATGTGGTCTGGCGCAACGCTGCATCTGTCAGTGCCACGAGCGCGAACTCCTTTGCCGGCTGGGTATCGGCCCGCGCGATGGCAAAGGCATAACCCTGCGCAACCCCGTCCTCCAGCACTGCCGCGAGCTGGAGTCCGCCGGCCGGGTCGGCCACCGGAAATGGCAGCTCATAGCTCGCTTCGGCTGCCTCCGGGTCGGCGCCGCGTGATCGGATGAGGTCGGCGAGTTCGTCTCGGCTGGCGCGGTGGGCGACATCGACATCGCGTACGGCCTGCCGGAGTTCCGGCACGACGGCGGCGCCGACCACGCCGTACCCCCAGATCGTGCTGTGCTCGGCTCGGAGCGCGGCTTGCAGGCCCTCGATCTCGGCGATGCTCACCGGCCGAGTAACCGGGCGTGGCAGGCCGTACTGGCCGCACAGCTGCCGAGCAGGGCCGCCAGCTCGCCGTCGGCCCGCAGGGCCGCTGCCCGAAGCGAGCCAGATGTCTTGACCACAGCGCGGGCGAGATGGGACAGGGCGGTGGGAGCATCCGGGGCTGAGGCCGGTGCCGTCGACGTAGGTGACGGCACGGCGGAACCGGTCGGTGACGCGATCTGGGCAGCTGCAGCCGGCGACGCGTCGAGCAGGGCCTGGTTATGCGCTGCCGACTGCGCCTGGAGATCGGTCAGCGTCGGAGTCAGCTCGGGGAAGGTGGAAAGCGTCTGCGCGTAGGTAGCCAGCAGCAGCCGTTGGCCGAGCAGAACCGGCGTGAGCGGATGAAGCGGAGCCGGGGTGGTTGCGGCGGTGTCGGTCGACGCGGCATCGCAACCGGCAAGCGCGGCCGCCAGCGACGCGGCGGTCACAGCCGCGCCGCCGGCCACCAGCAGGCTGCGCCGGGACAGAGCGGCCAGGCGTTGCGAACCCGACGCATGACCCGGGTCAGTCAGGCGTCCATCGATCACCCGAGAAGTCTGTCAGTCGGCCGTGCGCGCCCGGCAACGGTAACCTTGAGAAGAGACGGGCCGGGCACACCGTCTCACGACAACTGCAGACGACGAGGGAGGCCGAGAATTGAGCGCCAGGAGCGCGGGATCGGCCGCGACCCAGGATCGCCTGGAGGCCTTGGTGTCCCCGGTGATCCGTGCGGCCGGATACGACCTCGAGGATCTGATTCTCACGCCGATGGGCCGGCGCAGCCTCCTGCGGGTGGTCATCGACCGGGACGAGGGCATCTCCCTTGACGACGTGGCAGGACTCTCCCGAGCGGTGGCCGCTGTCCTGGACGAGGACGAAGGGGTCATCGGTAAATCGCCCTACGTGCTAGAGGTCACCTCACCTGGCGTCGATCGTCCGCTGACCGAGCCGAGGCACTGGCGTCGTGCGGTCGGCCGCCTGGTCGAGGTCACCGTGCGCGACAGCCGGTCCGCTGACGGCGCGTCGGGTCAGGAGTCGAGGCTCGTCCGCGGGCGAGTCAGCGCGTTCGACGGGACGGCGGTGACCCTCAGCAGCGAGGGCGCAGAGCAGGTCATACCGCTCGGCCACCTCGGCGCGGGCAAGGTGCAGTTGGAGTTCAACCGGCCCGACGACGAGAAGGCGGAGCGGCCGCATAGACAGCACAAGAAGGGCCGCGGCGGCTCGATGAAGGTCGACGAACTCTCCTCCGCGGAGGAGAAGTGAATATCGACATCAGCGCCCTACGGGGCATCGAGCGGGAGAAGGGAATCTCTTTCGCCACGGTGGTCGAAGCCATCGAATCCGCACTGCTCACCGCGTACCGGCACAAGGAAGGTGCCGAGGCGCACGCGCGGGTTCTGGTCGACCGCAAGAGCGGGGAGGTCTCGGTCTTCGCCCAGGAGGTCGCGCCCGACGGCACGATCATCCGGGAGTACGACGACACCCCCACCGGTTTCGGCCGGATCGCGGCCAGCACCGCGCGTCAGGTCATCCTGCAGCGGCTGCGCGACGCCGAGGACGAGACCAACTTCGGTGAGTTCTCCGGACGCGAGGGCGATCTCGTGGGAGGTGTGGTCCAGGTCCACCGGGGCCGCAACGAGCGCGGGATCGTGGTCATCGACATCGGCAAGTTCGAGGCGATCCTCCCGGCCGCCGAGCAGGTGCCGGGGGAGGACTACAGCCACGGCTCGCGACTAAAGTGTTACGTCGTCTCAGTGACCAGAACACCACGGGGGCCGCAGGTCATGGTGAGCAGGCGGCATCCAAACCTCATCCGCAAACTGTTCGCCCTCGAGGTCCCCGAGATCGCTGACGGGAGCGTGTTGATCCCGGCGGTCGCCCGCGAGGCAGGTCACCGCACCAAGATCGCGGTCTACACAAAAGTGGAAGGCCTCAACGCCAAGGGCGCCTGCATCGGACCCGTCGGTCAACGGGTACGCAACGTGATGAGCGAACTGCACGGCGAGAAGATCGACATCGTCGACTACTCCGAAGATCCGGCCGAATTCGTCGGACACGCGCTGTCGCCGGCCCGGGTGCTCGATGTCCAGGTGGTCGACGCCGAAGCCAAGGCCGCCCGCGTCGTCGTACCGGACTTCCAGCTGTCGTTGGCGATCGGCAAGGAGGGCCAGAACGCGCGGCTGGCCGCTCGGCTGACCGGCTGGCGGATCGACATCCGCAGCGACGCTCAGGTCGAGTCCGGCGCCGACGGGCCGTCGGGTGCCGAGGACGCAGATCAACCGCAGGCATGAGCTGACATCTGCCTGGCGAGCACCGCCGGGCGGGTCAGCTAGACTCGACGATGGCCGATCGAGTGATTCCGGTACGCACGTGTGTGGGATGCCGGCAGCGTTCGTCCATCAGCGAGTTGTTGCGAGTCGTGGCGGTGGATGGGGCAGTTGTCCCGGACCCGCAGCGCAGGCACGCCGGCCGAGGGGCATCTCTGCATCCTCGGGCAGCATGCTTGGAACACGCCGAGCGACGAGGAGCTATCGGACGAGCACTTCGGGTTTCCGGAATCTTGTCGACGCAGGAGCTCAGGCGCTACCTTGCCGACCGGCTCGGCCAGCAGTCCCGCACGTCGAACAGCACGGCACAACAGCAGTGAGCGATCGCAATTCCGCGTCATAAGCGCGCACGGACATCAGGGTCCGCGCGCCCGTCGAGAGCAGGCTTTTCTCGGATGAGCACCCAGTGAAGAACCACCCGTGATCATGTTCCATCCGTAACCACGAGGTCGAGCGGGCAGCCGCCGCCTCATTGATGAGGAGTCCCGTTGCCAGGCAAAGCCCGCGTCAGCGCCATCGCGAAAGAACTCGGCGTACCCAGTAAGGACGTGCTCGCCAAGCTGACCGAGCTCGGTGAGTACGTGAAGAGCCCATCGTCCACCGTAGAAGCTCCCGTAGTCCGCAAGCTGCACGAGGCCTTCCCGGCGCCCGCGCCCAAGGCGGCCAAGGTTGCAAAGGCGACCAAGGCCACGAAAGCAGCAGCACCGTCGGCGCCAAGCCCCGTCGCAGCGGCATCCCAAGCCCCCAGCGCACCGGTCGCTGTTGCGCAAGCTCCTGCTTCGGCACCGGCGCAGCCGGCTGCGGCGCGTAACCCGGCCGCTCCGGCCCCCACCGCTCCGGCCCCCGCCCCAGCGCCGACGCCGATGGCAGCCCAGGCTCCGGC
>JALZIX010000060.1 GCA_030860025.1 Actinomycetota bacterium | reverse complement strand
CGACCTGCGATGCCTTCTCACCTCCAGGAGTTCGACCGTGAGCAAGCGCACCTACCAGCCGAACAACCGCCGGCGTGCTCGCACGCACGGTTTCCGGTTGCGCATGCGGACCCGCGCCGGTCGGACCATCCTGGCCGCCCGCCGCCGTAAGGGCCGCGGCAAGCTTTCTGCCTGACTCGGGCCCGCCATGCTGCCCGCGACGGTCCGGCTGCGCCGCCGCGTCGAGTTCGACGCCGTGGTACGCCGCGGGCAGCGCTCCGGGCACGGACCGCTGTCGGTACACGTTCACCCGGGCATGCCCCATACCTCCGTCGGCTTCATCGTGAGCCGAGCCGTGGGGAATGCGGTCACCCGGCACCGAGTCACCCGCCAGCTGCGCCACCTGATGCGAGATCGCTATCGCGACCTTCCCCCGGGTACGGGCCTGGTCGTACGGGCTCTCCCGGCAGCGGCAGACCGTACGAGCGGCGAGCTGGGCAGGGCGCTGGATCACGCGCTGGACCGGGCGCTGGACCGGGCGCTCACCCGCACACGTACCGGGCAAGGCAGTCGCGATTCCCGCGGGCAAGCGGGCCCATCGTGAGCCCCGGGCGGTCACCGGAGCCGCCGCGGTCGCGGCCAGGTCTGGTCAGCCGCTCACTGCTGGCAGTCGTGCAGTGGTACCGCGATGCGGTCAGCCCCGCGCTGCCGCCCCGCTGCCGGTTCTATCCCACGTGCAGCGCGTACGCGGTGACCGCACTGCAGCGGTACGGCGCAGCGCGCGGCGGCTGGCTCGCCCTGCGGCGGGTGCTCCGCTGCCACCCGTGGAATCCCGGCGGCGTGGACCACGTACCGTCGCGCGAACGCGAACCTGCACCCGCAGATCAGACCGAGCGCGTGGCCCCGCCGCGCAAAGACGTTGGGCCGCAACGGCGGTCGCTGAGTCAGGAGACGGCTGTTGTTTGATTGGCTGTATACCGCGATCTCATGGGTGCTCAAGATGTGGCACTCGCTCTTCTCGACGTTCCTCGATCCGGCATCCGGCCTGACCTGGGCCATATCCATCGTCTTCCTGGTGATCACGGTACGGATCCTGCTGTTCCGGCTGTTCGTCAAGCAGGTCCGCTCGCAACGTGCGATGCAGGAACTGCAGCCTGAGATCGCCAAGCTCAAGAAGCAGTACGGCAGTGACCGCCAGGGCATGGCCCAGGCGATGTCAGCACTGCAGAAGGAGCGCGGGGTCAACCCGTTGGCCGGCTGTCTGCCGATCCTTCCGCAGATCCCGATTTTCATCGGGCTGCTGCACGTGCTGCGCCGCCTGCGCCCGGATGCCCCGGGCCTGTACGGCTGGAACGACACGCTCACCGACCAGGCCGCGAGTGCTCAGGTGTTCGGCACGCCCATCTCGTCGGCCTTCTTCATGCCCGGCGGCGTGAAGACCGATTCGATCCTGGCCCTGCCGGGTGTGGAACTGTCCACGATCAGGATCGTCACCTTCGTCCTGATCGTGGTCATGTGCCTGACCACCTTCTTCACCCAGAAGCAGATCATGGCTCGGTCCGGACCCGTCGAGGGTCAGGCGGCGCTGATCCAGAAGCTGCTGCTGTACGGGATGCCGATCGGGCTGTTCGTATCCAGCTTCTTCTTCCCGCTCGGCGTGCTTATGTACTGGTTCGTCAACAACCTGTGGACCTTGGGCCAGCAGTTCTACATCCTGAAGAAGTTGCCGCCGCCGGGCTCCGCGGGTGCCAAGGCGAAGGCGGAAGCGGAGCGCCCGAAGGTCGACCCCAAGGAGTTGGCCCCCAAGCCCGGCGCCAAACCGGTCCGCGGGCCCAAGGGCCGGACACCGGTCGTCAACGCCGCAACGGCGGCTGAACTGAGCCCACCCGAAGCCGCAGAGGACGACAGCCCAGGAACGCCCGCGTCGGCGCCAGCCAAGTCCGCGAAGCCCGGCAAGGCGACCAAATCGACGACGTCTGCCAACGGCCAGGCCGCGGCGGGCAAGAAGGCTGGCAAAGCCGCCGCCACCCCGGCCTCGGCGAACGGTAAGCCGCCTGCCAATGCATCCAGCGGGGCCGCGAAGCCGAAGGCGAAGGCGGGATCCGGAAGCCGACCGGCCAACCGTCCGGGCTCGACCAAGCGACGCAAGAGGCGCTAAGGAACCTCCGCCGGCCTCGGTAGTCCGCGTCGGCGATCCTGAGCCGCATCGAGCGACCCTCCGAATCCACGAGTACTGCCCGACCAAGGAGCATCCCCAGTGACAGAGCCGAGCACCGATCAAGAAGACGGCACCAGCGAGTCCGCGGGGCGGGCAGCGCAATTGGCTGAGGTCCCCGCCGCCGACGACTCGGTGACTGACACCCCAGCCGTCGAAGACGCAGGAGCTGAGCGCTCCGCCGGGGACGACGGTGCAGCCGACTCCGGCACCGCCGCGGAGGCACCCGAGGTCCCGGTGACCGGTGAGGCGCTGCTGGTGCAGGAGGGCGAGATCGCCGGCGATTACCTGGAGCAACTGCTCGACATCCTCGACTACGACGGCGACATCGACCTCGACGTGGAGGGAAGCCGAGCCATCGTGGCGATCGTCGGGGCCAACGACCTCGATCCCCTCGTCGGTGCCCGAGGCGTCACCTTGGATGCGCTGCAGGAGCTCACCCGGTTGTCGGTCGCGCAACAGACCGGAGTGCGAACCCGATTGATGCTCGACATCGGCGGGTACCGCGCCGGCCGGCGCAACGAGCTGAGCGAGCTGGCGGCCACCAGCGTGGCGCGGGTCATCGAGACCGGCGAGACCGTACGCATGACCCCGATGAACGCCTTCGAGCGCAAGATCGTGCACGACGTCGTAACCGCGACGGACGGGGTCCGCAGCGAGTCAGAGGGCGAGGAGCCAGACCGCCGCGTGGTGATCCTGCCCGATCGGTGACTGCGCCGCCTGCGCCGACTGCCGCCGCCGAGGTCTTCGGTGACCGGCTCCCGCTCGCCGAGCGGTTTGCCGAATGGTTGACCGGACCGGGGCTCGTCCGCGGTCTGCTGGGCCCTCGCGAGGCCGACCAGATTTGGCAGCGGCACCTGCTCAACGGGGTGGGTATTGCCGCCCACATTGCGCCCGAATCAGTTGTCCTGGATCTCGGGTCCGGAGCCGGCCTGCCGGGAATCCCGCTGCTGCTGGCTCGACCGGATCTGCGGATGGTCCTGGTCGAGTCCACGGTGCGGCGCTGCGAGTTCCTGAACGAGGTCTGCGCCGACTTGGGACTGCCCGCCATGGTGATCCGCGCCCGCGCTACCCCTGCCGGTCTCGTCCGACTGCCGGAAGGTTTGTCAGGCGAGTCGGTTCCGCCGGCGGATGTCGTCACTGCCCGCGCCGTTGCCTCGCTGGCCGACCTCGCCCGGTGGGCGGCCCCGTTGCTCCGGCCGGGAGGGCAGCTGCTTGCGGTGAAAGGGGCCTCGGCGGGCACCGAGCTGGAGCGTGACCGCCCGGTGCTGGTCGGCCTGGGATTCGCCGACGCGCGCGTTCTTCGGGACCCCCAAACCACCTCCACAGTCTCAGCGGACGCAGCCGCGTCGTTGACACCCGGATCATCCGAGGCGGCTACGGTGGTTGCTGCAACGTGGGGTGATGTTTCACGTGAAACATGACACCCACGCCTCCGAAGGACGAGCGATGTTTCACGTGAAACAAGGGCGGTGACGACATGAGCAGCGAGGACGCCGCCGCCAACGAAGTCCCGGCTCAGGCAAACCCGAGCATCGTCTCCGCCGACATCTGGAACCGCCTGGCCGAGGTGCCGAGGCTGGACGATGGCCTGCCCGCCACGCCGATTGCCGCGGAGGCCGAGCGAGCCACCCGGGTACTGCACGCCCGCGACCTGTCACCGTTCCCGCTTCCGGCGCGTACCCGGGTCATCGCGGTGTCGAACCAGAAAGGTGGCGTCGGTAAGACCACGACTGCGGTGAACATCGGCGTCGCGCTGGCAATGCATGGAGCGCGCGTCTTGGTGATCGATTCTGACCCGCAGGGAAACGCGAGTTCCGGGCTCGGGGTCCCCCATGCAGCGGGAACGCGCTCAATCTATGACGTTCTCATCGGCGACAGCCCGCTGGCCGATGTTGTTGTCGCGCATGACACGGTTGCCGGACTGACCTGTGCTCCGGCCACCATCGACCTGGCCGGTGCCGAGATCGAACTCGTGTCCCTGGTGGCCCGGGAGACCCGACTGCGCAGCGCGATCACGGCGTACGTCGAGCAGACACCGGAGCAGGCACCGCATTACGTCCTGATCGACTGCCCACCCTCGCTCGGGCTGCTCACCGTGAATGCGCTCGTGGCAGCCGACGAGGTGTTGATCCCGATCCAGTGCGAGTACTACGCGCTGGAGGGCTTGGCGCAATTGACGTCGAGCATCGAATTGATCCGCGCTCATCTGAATTCTGGACTGGCGATCTCGACGATCCTGCTGACCATGTACGACGGTCGCACCCGCTTGGCCGATCAGGTAGCTGCCGAGGTGCGCGGCCAGTTCGGCCCGCTGGTCCTGGACACGGTCGTGCCGCGCAGCGTCCGCGTGTCGGAGGCACCGGGATTCGGGGAGTCGGTGCTCACCTACGACCCGGGCTCACGAGGTGCGATCACCTATCTCGAGGCGGCGAGGGAAATGGCAGTACGCGGCGGCGCACATTCGACGGAGCTGGCCCCCGACGGCGAGTCGCCAGCGGCGCCGATGCCGGACGCAGCGATGCAGCGGTGAGCAGAAAGGGCGGGTTGGGCCGAGGTCTGGCGGCCTTGATCCCCACCACACCGACTGCTCCCGAAGCCACACCAGTCGAGGTACGAACCGGGACCGCGAGCGAGGCAACCGACCCGCAAGCCGGTCTGCAGCGCCCCACGACGGCGGCTCCGGTCGAGGAAGTGGAGGCCGTACCTGGGCTGAGCCTCCGCGAGATCCCGCTCACCGACATCGAGCCAAATCCGCACCAACCTCGGCAGGTCTTCGATGAGGATGCCCTCGACGAACTCGCGTACTCCATCCGAGAGTTCGGCCTCCTCCAGCCCATCGTGGTACGCCGGTTGCCGACTGGCACCTATCAGCTGGTCATGGGCGAGCGTCGGCTCCGAGCGGCGGGCATGGCCGGTCTGGACACCGTCACCGCACTCGTCCGGGACACGGCTGACGAGGCTCTGCTACGGGATGCCCTGTTGGAGAACATCCACCGGGTGCAACTGAACCCGCTCGAGGAAGCGGCGGCATACGACCAGCTCCTGGTTGAGTTCGGGGTCACGCACGAGGAGCTGGCCACGCGCCTCGGCCGCAGCCGCTCGCAGATCACCAACACGATCCGCCTGCTCCGCCTCCCGGTGCCGGTGCAGCGCCGGGTTGCCGCCGGCGTGCTCTCCGCCGGGCACGCCCGCGCCCTACTCGGTGTCGAGGACAGCGCGGCTCAGGAGTCACTGGCCACCCGGATCGTGGCCGAAGGCTTGTCCGTACGTACGACCGAGGAACTGGTCGCCTCCACTCCCGACCGGCCCGGTCGTACGCGAGCCAAGCGCACCGGGAGCATCAGCGCGCCGGGCGCTGACGACCTGGCCGAACGGCTGTCCGACGCCTTCGACACCAAGGTGAAGGTGGAGCTGGGTCGCCGCAAGGGCCGGATCGTGGTGGAGTTCGGCTCGATCCAGGACCTCGAGCGGATCGTCGACCTCATGCAGCCCAAGCCCAACTGAACTGAGCCCACCGGCACATTTCGCGTAAAATGTGCCCTCAGACGGCCGGCTGTGGGCACATTCTACGGAAAATGTCCCCTTGGGGTGGGTGCTAGCGGTGTTATGCCGAACGGGGTTCGCGGGGCGCGAAGGCCTCGGCCGGGAAGGCGCCGGCGGCCTGGACTCGCCTGGTCAGTCCCAGCCCGAGTTCGGTGAGCCGCTCGAGTTCGCCCTCGTCGAGCGAGTTGTACGGCGCTGCGCCCATCTCGTCAGTGCGCGCCTCGATCCCGGCCCGCAGCGCCTGGCCGGCCTCGGTCAGCCCACCCCGCTCATCCATCAGGCCGCGCTCCTGCAGACCGGCGATCCCGGCAGCCCACAGCTCCGCCGACCAACCCCGACTGACCTGGGCGAAGTCCTTGGTGAAGCTCTTGCCGGTCGCCAAGTGCGTTTGCAGCGCCTCGAGTCCGGACAGGGGAGCCGCCAACAGAGCTGCGATGTGGCCGTCGCCGCGGTACTCCCGCAGCAGGGTGATCGCGTGCCAGAGCGCGGTCAGACCATCCTTCGGATAGTCGAGTTCGGCGTGCGCGGCATAGAGCGGACGACCCTGCGGGGTACAGGCCTCGGCTGCCCTCCGCGTGAGCGCTGCGGCCTCCTCGACTTCTGGTGAGCTGGCCATGTCATCACCGAGCAGACGCCGTAACACGTTGCCCGCCAAGACAAATCGCGTACGAATAATGTCCTCCGGGCTGGCCAGAGTCCACGCCCGCGGAATGTGTCTGGCGACTAGGTCGGGGCTGAAGTTGTAGAAGGTCGCGACCACGACGCCAGGGGCGACCGGTCCCATGGGCGCCGCGCGGCTGGCGAAGTAGTTCATCCGGCCGGGGCGCAGCCCGATCTCGCTGAAGGCAACGTCGGCCTCGGGCGCGAAGTAGATGGTCGAGTGCAGCGGGTCGAGAACGCTGTGGCAGCGCCGGATGGGGTCAGCGGGCATACCCCACCGTAGGGCGCCTGCCGATGGCGCGGCCACCTCCGGGTGACCAAGCGCTTGGGGCGGTTCGCTACCCGACCGGGTCTCTGGACCGTACGGACGGCGCCCACGCCGCGCAGCACATCTGGTTACTCGTGCAGCGGTGAGCCGGGGAGCGAGATGTTGCGTCCGCCCCCCCCGCCGGAGCCCAGGCGAGGCTCGTAGGCCACCGCGGCGGAACCCTGCTGGAACCGCGAAGCCAGATCCAACGTCGGGTCGGCGCCTTCGGTCATCGCCACGCAGGGTGCCAGGAACAGGCACTCCGGGCAGGAATGCGGCGACGGGGTGGGGTAGAGCGACAGCGCCGGGTCGAGCATGTCCAGCACCTCGGCACCGATCTGCTCAACGGCGCCCTCGATCTCGGCCCGGTTGCGCCGGATGCGGGTCCGCCGGATCGGGCCAGCGAGCTCCTGCTCGAGCCGCTGGGTGATCACCGGACGGCCAGCCACGTGATCGGGGCGCTGACCCTGCGGCATGAGCCGGCCACCACCGCTGGGTTCGTTCTGGGAGTAACCGCCTCGTCCGGGTCGTCCCGTACGGGTCTCGCCGGGCGGCGCCTCCACGAAATCCATTGGAGCCCTGCGGATTTCGTTGTGTATGGTTCCCGCCACGTCCATTCCGAGATAGGTCTGCTCCCAAGCCCAGCAGGCCGCGATTGCCGCTTCGTCGAGCAACATTGACTCGGCGCTGCGCCATTCCGGCACAACGCAGTGCAGCACCACCCAGTACTCGTCCGAGCCGTCGGCAGCCACCATCGCCACCCGCTCGGTGTAGAGGACCCGCTCCCCGTCCGCGGTCAGCAGCCCCCGCTCTGGTTCCCGGATGTCCGGGACCAAGACCTCGACGTCGGCCTCGATCTTCAGCGGACCGAAGTCGTCGAGGCTCGGCGCCCATTCGAAGTAGCGCTCGAGTAGCTCGCTGCCGAGGTCAAGCGCCTCCAGGCGCTCGGGAGAGGGAGGAGCGGCGGCGATCGAGCGCATGAAGGCCTTGCGCACGAGCGGCAGGACGATCGCGGCCTGCCAGTCCCACATTCCGGGGTAGTAGTAGACCGCCAGGGCATCGCGGACCGCCTGGGTCAGATCTACCGGTGCCGGCTCGAGCGGCTGCAGCCTCTGCCGGTGGATCGAGCCGAAGTCCCACTGCCGGCGGCAGCGCTTGAATGCCGCTCGATCCTCGGCTGAGACCCGGTAGTCCACCATCGCTGCCCGCTCAGTGCATCTGGGGCCAAGGCTGGTCGAGTGGCCAGCGGCAGCGGTCAGCGCCGCCAGCCATCGACTCCATTTCATCGAGCATGTCTTCGCAGAATGCCGCCAGCGCGGTCGGGTCGTTCCGCGGCCAGGCGCCGGAGAAGTACATCCAGACATCGGCTCCGGCCGAAGATGGCGGAGACTGCGCGCCGGTCCCCATCAACTCCCAGGAGTACTCCTCGCGACGTCGCTCGACGTAGACGATGTCGTCGGGATCGGGTGGGGACTCGGCAAGCGAGGCGAACAGCTCGGCACGATCCATCTGCCACCCCCTTGGCGCGAGGCTATACCCGAGCGGGCTCCTGGCCGGTGCTGCGCGTACCCCACGCCTCTAGCCTCGCGATGGTGACCGTGACCCCTGACGCCGACCCGACCGCGACGCGGTGCGGGGCAGCAGAATCGCGGTTGAGCCGATGACAGCCCTGGAAGTCTTGTTCCTGGTCGGCGGGGGCGTGCTGGCCGGGATCGCCGGAGCCGGGGCGGGTATCGCCTCACTCGTCTCCTATCCGGTGCTGCTCGCCACGGGCCTGTCCCCGCTGATCGCCAACGTGACCAACTCCGTGGCGCTGACTTTCACCACGGCCGGTGCCATGGCCGGCTCGAGACCGGAGCTGCGAGGTCAAGGCGCTCGGGTACGGCGGTTCGCGCTGATTGCCGTGGTCGGCGGGCTTACCGGTGCTGTGCTGCTGCTGACGACGCCGGAGGAAGTCTTCGCCTATCTCGTGCCTTGGTTGATCGGCGGCGCGTCGATCGCACTGCTGCTGCGCCCGTGGCTGCAACGCTTGCACGCCAACCGATTACACGCCGGGCACTGGGCCGTCACGCTCGGTGTCGCGATCGTCGCGCTCTACAGCGGCTACTTCGGTGCCGGAGCCGGAGTTCTCGTCATGGCACTGCTGGGCGCGGTCATTCCGGACTCGATGCAACGACTGAACGCGCTGAAGAACACCATCGTCGGCGCGGCAAACACCGTGGCGGCCGTGGGCTTCGCGGTGTTCGGTCCAGTGTCCTGGCTTGCGGTCCTGCCGTTGGCCGCTGGCTGCTTCGTCGGCGGACTCGTCGCGCCGTGGATCGTGCGCCGCATCCCGGACACCCCGTTGCGGATCGGGGTGGGCCTTCTTGGCCTCGGTCTGGCGATCAAGCTGGGCATCGACGCCTACTGATGAGTGAAGGACGCCTTGTGCCAATAGGTTCGATCCAGGGCGTCCTTCACTCAGCTGGATCGGGCCCCGGAGCCTCCGCGTAGATTGCTCGATCGTGCGTCGGGTGTCGGTTGTTGGGGTGTCCGGCCCCGGTAAGAGCACCGTCGCCGAGCGCTGGCCGCCCACCTGGGAATCCCGCACATCGAACTCGATGCGATCTTTCACCAGCCTGGCTGGGTAGGCCTCGACGACGAGGAGTTCGCCCGCCGGGTCGAGGCCGCCATCATGCAGGACTCGTGGATCGTCGACGGCAACTATGGCCGGGTCCAGCAGATTGTGTGGTCGCGCGCGGACACCGTCGTGTTCCTGGATCTGCCGCGATGGCGGGTGATGAGTGGGGCCGAGTGAAGGGCGCCTTGTGCCAATAGGTTCGATACAGGGTGCCCTTCACTCGGATGGGTTGAGGCGGGCCATGCTCTCGGGAAGGGCCTCGGAGTGCACGACGATCAGGCGCTGCGTGGCGCGGGACAGCGCGACGTAGAGATCGTGCATGCCCCGAGCCCGCTCGGTCGCGATCGCGGCGGGCTGCACGACAATCACCGTGTCGAACTCCAGACCCTTGG
>JALZIX010000341.1 GCA_030860025.1 Actinomycetota bacterium | reverse complement strand
CAGTCGGCTGGCTCGGCGAGCGCGGCAAGCTGGCCAAGCCAGACCCGCTGCACACCTCCATCTCAGCGGTCAGTGTCGGCGTCGTGGACGGTCAGCCGCGACTGGACTTGGAGTACGTCGAGGATGTCGCAGCCGACACCGATATGAATGTCGTCTGTACCGGGACCGGTGACTTCATAGAGGTGCAAGGGACTGCCGAGGGTGCGGTCTTCGACCACACGACCCTCGACGTCCTGCTGGACCTGGCAGTGGCCGGCTGCGCCACGCTGACCGAGGCGCAGCAGGCCGCGCTCGGCTTATGAACCACCTGCCGTGACACCGCAGCGACTGGTGCTGGCCACCCGAAACAGCAAGAAATTGGTCGAAGTGCGCCGGATCCTGAATCAGGTCGTCGCGCTCGAGGTGGTCGGCCTGGACGACCTCCCGCCCTTCACAGAAGCACCGGAGACCGGTGCCACCTTCGCCGAGAACGCGCTGGCAAAGGCCCGGGACGCGGCGGTCGCAACAGGTCTGCCAGCGGTCGCGGATGACTCGGGACTGGCCGTCGACGCCCTCAACGGAATGCCCGGTGTCCTGTCGGCCCGCTGGTCGGGTCGGCACGGAGATGACGTTGCCAACCTGGAGTTGCTCCTTGCCCAGATCGCCGACATTCCCGCGGAGCGTCGAGGGGCGGCTTTTGTCTGCGCCGCGGCGCTGGTGGTCCCCGGCGGCCCTGAACGCGTGCTCGACGCCGAGATGCGCGGCGTTCTGGTGGACGTACCCAGAGGCGAGGGCGGATTCGGGTACGACCCGATCTTCCTGCCGCACGGGCACTCGTTGACCACCGCGGAGATGGCGCCGGAGGCCAAGGACGCCATCAGCCACCGAGGCAAGGCATTTCGAGCGCTGGCCCCAGAAATCGCGACTGCGCTGGGAGTGAGTCGGAAACCGGCCTGACCGCCTAACGCGCTAGGCGTCGGTCGATCGCAGCGCGAACTCGGTCTCTGTCCGGGTGAGCGCCTTGAACCCAACGAACTCATGGAAGGTCAACGCCACAGCGTCATCGGAGTCGGCGTAGCTGAGCAGGCGGGTCACGCCGCCGAGTGCCGTTGATTCCCAGGGTCCGGCCGGGCCGCAATTCCAGCGCCGACTTGCCGGGCAGACGCAACAGATCCTGGATCCTGGCCAGCACAACCACCTCCGCATGCCCCTGGGAGGTAAAGCCAGCCCCGAGGTAGAGGTCCCGGACATGCGGCCACTGCTCTGGGATTCCGTATACGCCCGGTGCCGGGAGGGCACCGCCACCGTAGGCGACCGTCGGCCGCCAGCGCGCCAGCTGTCCCACGCAGGCCTCAACCAACGCTTCTCCGGCGCCGACCGAGTCCGGCCAGTACGGCGCAGGCGGCCAGCACGCCAGCCAGCGGATCTCGGCGGCACCGCGAAAATGATCCGACACGCGATCATCGTCGGAGTACCGAAGCAGATGCGCCGTCGCGACGACGCGCGATCGCTGCGCGGCGACCAGCGTTACTCGCTCGCGAACCCAAGTATCGACGAGGAATTCGCCCGGCTCGCGCTCCAACTGGCTCAGCAGAGCACTGACCGACACAGAGATATTGGGCACAACTGCTGCCGCATGCGCGTTGATCAGCGCGGTCACGTGATCCCGGTCAGCTCGCGCGAACGGGCGTACGAGAATACTCACAGATGGACCTCCGAACTGGCGCGGACGCGTGAGATGGGACACCCGCTACCAGTGCGGTACGGCAACTAGCCTAGCGGGCCTCAGCCGCACAAAACGCAGGCTAGGACCGTCAATGATCATGCCGCCGAGGTTAGAGACCCTCCGCGAGCACGAATGCGATCAGGAACCCCACGGCGGTCGCCAGCGCACTGGCCGGACGCCCGCGCTCGAATGCCTCCGGCATGAGGGTGTCAGCCAGGCTGGCGAGCACTGCACCACCGGCGAAGGCGAGAGCGAATCCGAGGGCCGTCTCATCCACACCGTTCAGCGCCGCGTAACCAACCACCACGGCAATCGTCAACAGCAGCGCTGCGGCCGACCAGATGGTGATGGCAAAGCGGGGCGAGCGATCGGCCGCACGCATGGCCACCGCGCCCACCATCGCTTCGGGGAAGTTGCTGGCGAAGATGGCGAACAGCAGGGAAATGCTGCCCGCCGTGATTCCGGCCTCCGCGCTGGCGATCAGGGACACACCCAACGCCGTGTTCTCCGGTACGCCGTCGAGGGTCACAGCGGCTAGCAGGGCAAATCCCACAGCTGAACCGGTTGGGCCACCGGGGCTGCGCTCGTCAGCCGCCTGCTCGACCTTCTCGGTCTGGTCAGCCTCTGCGCCGGCAAGTGATTGCGCCGCATGGTCGGGCGCGGCTGTCTCCTTGGGATTTCCCGCCCCCTCGGCCACTCGGCTGTCCAACCATGTGTTGATCACCACGAAGGTGGCAGCCCCGACGAACAACCCAACCGCCGCAGCCGGAACACCTGCGAGCTCGACCGCTTCAGGAAAGAGTTCGAAAGACAGGGCGCTGACGAGCGTTCCGCTGGCAAACGCCAAGAAAACGCCGGTCACCCAACGCGGCGGTTTCCAATACGAGCCGAGGATTCCACCCAGCACCAGTGCACTGGACCCAATGATGCCGAACAGCAGAGCGCTCAACATAGCGGCAGCCTAGGGTCATCTCGTCCAGGGACTGGTTACCCCGGCCGTCCGGGGCCCGATTGCCGAATGACAGCGCCCCTCGGCCCATAGACTTCTCGTAGTGGAAAAGGAGAAGACCGTGGAAGGATCCAACCCCGGGCAGCTGGAGCTGTCCCGTCGCGGGTTCCTGATCCTCGGGGGCGGGGCCATCGTCGGCCTGAACGGATGTGGCTTCCCCCAGGTCGATCAGGAGCCGCCGATCGAGGCGTCCTCGACCGTGCTCGCCGGCGGATACCCCCGGATGCTCGCCTTTCGACAGAGCGAGGTGCAGGCTGCGCTTCTGCCCTATACGGAGTGGGAACCTATCTTCGCCCAGTTCGGTGGCATCGTCGGCAAGGCACTGCAGGAGGAGCGGTCAGACAACGTCGGCCCGCAAACGGTGGACTACTTCACCCGATACAAGACGAAGTACCCCAACAAGCTGGTCCTGCTGCACCTGAACGGTCGGGCACGACTACCGCGATTCGAAACCCAGGGTTGGTCGGCTGGATGGTGGCTCTACCGCGCCGGGAGCGTGCTCACCTCCGCCGTGAATGCCGAGGACACGGTGCTGAAGGTCGCCTCGACGAATCCGTTCCGGCTCAGGGCGGATGCTTACGGCAGCATCGGCGACGACATCGTCATTGCCCCCAAGGGCGCTGGAGGCAAGCCGGACTTCACGGCCGCCGAACAGGTGCGGCTGTCGGCTATCAACACCACATCCAAGACGCTTACGGTCGTCCGCGGTAAGTACGGGACTACTGCGCGCTCATTCCCTAACGGGGCCTACCTCGCCCCGCACGAGTACGCCGGGCCATGGTCGGCGGTCGATGACCGGGTCTGGCTGTACAACCTGAGCACCCTTTGTCCGCCGGATCCCTCCGGAAAGCGCCTTGTTGACGTACTCATCGCGCAGATCGGGTCCTGGTTCGCGCCAGGAGCGGTTCTTGCTGCCTTTGACGGGCTCGAGCTCGACGTGTTCCAGTTCCGGATGGAGCAACGCAACGGGATTGATGCCGACTGCGACGGGAACGTCGACCTGGCCGTACAGAACGGGGTCGACACCTATCTGCAGGGCCAGATCCAGTTGACCGCAGGTATCCGACAAGCGCTTGGAGCGGAGCGTTACCTCCTGACCGACAGCGGTGTGGGTCAACAACCGGACATCGCCAGCGTGAACGGAATCGAAGTCGAAGGCTTTCCAACGCTGGATGACTACGGCATCACGTTGTGGTCGCAGGCCCTGATGACCTTGGAGTTGTGGCGCCGCCGCGGAGTAACCCCCCGGCTGAGCTACCCGCTGTACAAGTATTCGGCGCCGAACGACTACCCGGTCTCCTTCAACAGATTCCGGCTGATGCTCGCCGCAGCACTGGCGACGAACTCGGCGGTCGCTTGGTACAACGATGTCGGCGGCGTCAACGGGCAACCCAACGACATCGTGGTCTGGGACGAGCTGGTCGCCGGCACCGCCCGCATCCCAGGATGGCTGGGCGCGGTGCGTGGGGAGACCATCCACCTGGCCGAGCGCAGGCCGGACACGCTGGCCGGCGCGGGAGTCTCGTGGCCGAACAGTTTTGTCAGTACGTTCGTTGGCCCCGGAGTCACATTCGCGGTGCAGTCTCCCCGCAACCCCGTTCTAGTGGTCTCCCGGCGGCAGGCTGCGAGCGAGCTGAGCTTCACCATCCCTGACCTCGCGCTCAGCGGACCCGATGTGGTCTTCAGCCTCGACCTGCTCGCGGCGAAGCTTGCTGCTTACCCCGCGACCGTCGGGCGTAAGTGCAGGATCACCGTCGACGGATCCGGCGGCGAGCTCACGCAGACGCTCACCGTGCCCACCACCTGGTTCCACGCCGTCCTCGGTTATCACGGCCTAGGCCCTGGCCCCATCCGCGTGACGTTCACCGTTGATGGCGATGCGCCTCTGAAGCTGCGTGGACTGCGCATGTTCGCGGCCCCCGATGCCATCACCCGTGAGTTCGCCAAGGGTGCGGTCTTCGCGAACCCGTCGGGGAATGACTTCACCTTCGACGTGGCCACACTCTTCCCCGGTCGAAGCTTCACTCGGATCGCTGGAAGTGTCGACCAAGACCCGGCCACCAACGACGGCAGCAGACTGGGATCGACCTTGACGTTGGGGCCGCTGGACGCCCTGGTCGTACGTGCAGCCTGAACGACCCTGACGTGCCACATGGGGCGTAGCGTGCCGAGGGTGAGCGCAGCGCAAACCGCTGACGCGTCGGACGCGAGCCAGCTCGACGTGACGGCGCTCATTCCGATGGTCCGGCGGATCATCGGCGCCCGAGTTTCGGATCCGAACGCCGCTGACGATCTCGTCCAAGAGACCTTGGTACGGGTACTCGGGGCGGCTGGACGGATCGAGCCCGGGATGATGGAGCCTTATGCCATCGTCACCGCTCGTAACGTGGTGGCCTCCATGTGGCAGGAGCAAGACCGTCATCGACGCAACCAACATCGCATCGTGGACCTGCGCCCTCCAGATGCACCCGACGAGGATCTTCTGGCTGGAGAAGACCGCACCGCCGTCTCGCTGGCGCTGCAGAGTCTCACCGAGCGGGAACGCGAGACCCTGCTCGCACACGAGGTCTCCGGTCAGGACACGCGCTCACTAGCTGCCGAGCTGGGATCGACCGCTGGCGCCGTCGCCGCCCAACTCAACCGGAGCCGCGCTCGATTACGGGTCGAGTACCTGCTCGCCCTCGAACACATCGAGCCACCCACCGACCGGTGCCGGCCCGTCCTGCTCGCCATCTCCAGCGGGGATCGCCGCAGGCAGCGAGACGTCGACGCCGCGCGCCATCTCCTGGAATGCGACGTGTGCGGCCAGTTGAGCCAACCGCTGATGGTGCGCGGTCACCGGCGCGATGACGAAGTGCGCATTCCGATTCAGAGCGACGGTGACATCGTGTCGGCTCGACAGGGGGCACGGGATCTTGCGTCTCGTCTGGACTTCTCCCGTACGGACCTGACCCTCATATCCACGGCCGTGTCAGAGATGGCGCGCAATATCGTCCGGTTCGCCGGGGTCGGTGAAATCATCGTGGAGATCCTGCACGAGCCGCGTCGGGGCGTACGAGTCGTGGCCCGCGACACGGGACCGGGCATCGCCGACATCGAGCAAGCACTTACCGACGGTTACAGCACCTATAACGGGTTGGGCCTGGGTCTGCCAGGCGCCCGTCGACTGATGGATGAGTTCGCAGTCGTGTCCGAGGAAGGCCGCGGCACGACAGTGACCATGACGAAATGGCGGCAGGAAAGATGACATTGGACGAGAATTCCACCGTGTCTACAGAGGTCTCCGAAGACTTCCCGAATCTGGATCGCCTGGCCGAAGATCAATTACTGCCTCAGTTGGTGGCGCATCTGCGCGAGCACCGAACCAAACTGCGTCAGGAGTGGGCCAGTCGGATCCAGGAGTCCCTGCTGCTGCACGCGATGACCCCGCAGGAGATGGCGGTGGAAACGACATCGGTCTACGACAACTATGTCGAGGTGCTCGAGACTGGGAGCGTAGAGGCGCTTCAGCACTACGCTCGCGATCTCTCGGAGCGGATCATCCCGCGAGGGGTGGAGACACACGAGGTCGTCGGCATTGTCCTGTTGCTGCGCGACGTGCTCGCGCGCTCGTTGTTCGAGAAGTACCAGCGGGACTTCGC